>CADBMM010000101.1 GCA_902795795.1 uncultured Lachnospiraceae bacterium
AATTATACGAGATCCATTTTTATATTCGTACTATATCTCCATCCCACATGGCGTCATATCAACAGGTTTTGGGATTGAGCCATTTTTTCTGCCGTATGTATCCGCTTGCGTCCCGATGGACATCATGGCGTACGGCAGGCTCCTGCAGGAAGTAATGTACCGAGTGAATGGTATTCAGTTTTCAAAGATCATTTGAATCAGAATCGGTATCACCGCTTCTGATTCAAGCTTAGTCGTATGTAAGAACTTCTTCGAGGTCGCAGCAAGGTGCCCTGTGAACCATAATATGGTGCCTTTTTCTATTGATTTGCGATGGTAAGCAGCTCCTGAACGATCTGCAGAAGTTCTCTTCTGGTCTGTCCATCAACCGCCGGCTTCCCCAGAATCAGATAATCCAGACTGACATCAAAGAAGGCAGCAATATCGATCAGAAGATCGATGGAATAACTCCTTACACCGCGTTCCGCCTGTGAAATATGGCTGCGGCTGCAGTGCAGCTGCTCCGCAAGAGATTCGAGAGTAATACCGCGACGCATTCTTAAAACACGGACCCTTTGTCCGATTTCCTTTGCATTAAACATAAAAAGACCACTCCTTGTTTGTAAGATCTGCAAATCGCGATTGCAGGTTTTACCTTACACTTCGGGAGTGGTCTCTCTGGTGGAATATGCAGTTGTATTACGGTGGAAAATCAAAGTCTCATTTGATCCTGGTTGATTCTTCGGTTGGATTCTGGTTGTATATCAGTTTCCATCATTTTGGCTTATAATTTGGATATCTTTCACTTATTTCTTTTTCCAGTTTCCTCTGATCTTCATAGAACAAATGCTTTCGTGCCGCCTTACATTCTTTGGCAGCCATGTTTAGCTGATGACGTTCGATCATCGCAACGATCATCCAATAATAGAGGCGTTCATTTCCTGTATGGTGCTCCATCGCAGCAACCGCAAAATCATGAATGGCAGAATAATCATGGCGTTTATCTAGCAAATTCAGGAGGTCTTCTATTGCATTGAAGTATTGTTTGCTGTAGCTCATAACTGTCGGCATCAGCCATGGATCTGTCGAAGCAGGCGGGTAAATGTCATTCTTATAAATATCTACTGCCTTCTCCAGCAGCCGGACTCTGTCATTCAGATTGGAAGTATTCCTGGCAACTTTATAAATATGCCCGAACGTCTCTGTATCAACCGTGATATGAAGTTTTTCAGAGAACCGATAGCCGGTTTTTGTTGTCTCTATCAGTTCTCCTGCGCTGAATAATTCACTGTAATTCTGACGGAAAGTATAGATGTGGTATTTGATCTTGTTGGCATAATCTTCCGCAGCATCAGGGTCATCGGGGAAGATATGCTGCGCAATACTGAAGGCACTGTATGCATGATTCCGATGCAGGCTGAGGAAAACAATCAGTGGGGCAATCTTTAAAGGATTGATTTCCTCACTCCTGATGACGCCATTGACAGTGACAATCTCAAGTCCTCCGAACAGGTTAATGTAGACATCATTTTCATTCCTGATATATTCCGGTCGCAGCTGATGCTTGCAGTTGTCAATCAGACGGTAATCGTGGTATTCACAGGATGCGACGTATGCAACCAGCTTCAGCAGATCCAGATTTGTTTCATACTGTGTCGGATTCCGGACAACCACGAAACCTGTTGCGCCTTTATAAAATGGCGCGGCAATTACCGTTTTCGTTCCCAGTCGCCTGTAATGGATTTTCTCCTGCTCTGTCATCGGATCGATCATTGGAATACAGAGTGTCCGCTCTTCATCCAACGCTTTTGCCCAGGTGACATACTCCGATACATTTTCAAATTCATTGAAATTCGTTGGTGTCATACCGTCAGTTTCCACGTTATACCACCAATGCGCCGTCCACACTCCTACTTCCGGATCAATGTCCAAAACGCCTGTCCAGTCACCTCCATAGAAACTACAGGTAAGCTTCAACACCTTCATAATAATTGTCTTCGGATCAAGATCACGACGGAATTGACTTTCAAGTCTAACAAGCATCTGGGATATTCCCAGAGCAGCTTTGATGTCCTCTGGCGAACATTTGCTTAAATCGATTTCATCCGGATCAAATTCATGATTTTTTAACATAATGTCACCTCCCATCACCCCAGTAAAACGCGAAATCGCAGAACGCCTCGGCGGTGCCTGGCAGTCCTGCGATCAGTCCAATTATTCTGTGTGAATGGCGGCAAACTACTATGCACCATTATTTATTCTCTTATCGGCGATTTCAATACCGCGTCCATGATATTAAGAATCGTCAGCTTCTGCGCTTTATTGCATTGTTTCCATTTTTGTGCGAACTCCGCATCCAAAGCATACGCCGCTTCAAGCTCCGGATTATCGATATAGAAATAATCCAACCCTTTTCCTAATTCGCGGCCGATACGTAACAACAGCTCGCGTGAAACACCGGAATGACCGTTTTCAATTCGACTCAGATATTTTGGATCCATCTGAACCCTTTCAGCCAGGGTCTTCTGATTAATATCTTTTTCAAGACGAGCCCCACGGATGCGGCGGCCAACTGCTGCATTTCTTATTTGCTTGTCAGTCTTGTTATCGGTTTCCGCAACACTCTGCAATGCCACCACTCCTTTCCTCTTGTCTTCCACCTTTATTCTAAAAAAGTGGACATCTTGTGAGAACTTGTGGTTTGTCCACCATTCACACGTAATGTCCACCTTTTCATAATTTTTCAGGAAAAGAATGGTAAATATCTCTGTGATTTTAATGCTGCCGTTGTGCTAAATGATTATTTACGACTTTCCGATAATCTGTCCACCTTCAGCAAGAAAAAAATGCGATTCAATACATATGTTCCTCTATCGATCCATCCTCTTTCACATCCATGAAGCATTCCGAAAATCTGTCGCTGTCCATGATCTGCACCACGCGGTGCATGCCGACAGCAAGTTCCTTCTGCTCATACTCTTTCCGGGAGATCCAGTATACTCTACCCTCTTCGGAACTCTTCAGCTCTCCAGTGAACTCATCCGCGCGATAAAGATACCCGACATTATGAAAGCCATCACGATACCAGTGATAAATGCCTTTCAGCACCGGATTCTGGATAAGAAGACCAGTCTCTTCAAATACTTCGCGTACCACCGCATCATGAAATGTTTCACCTAGCTCTACATGACCACCTGGAAAAGTAGTACCAGTATATGAATTATTGACCTTGTCCAGTGCAAGCACATCGTCGCCGCGGCAGATCATGCACATATTCATGAAAATGACCTGCTCCGGCGGATGCTTCCGGTTGGTATCTTCTTTCCGGATGCGCTCACAGATCTTCATCCGCTTTTGACTGTATCTGCCTGCAATTTCTCCGTATGGAATCCAGATGTCTGCAGCTTCGATCCTGGCATATACCGCTTCAGCCACTTCATCACCCGTTCCGGCAGTAGGGAAATTTCCTGTTCGCTCATGGTACGCCCTGGTTTCCTCATACATCCATTGCGCAATTTTATCTTTCTGCTTTTGTTTGAGCTGATTGTAGCTCTTATTGGCCTGAAGCAATTTGCCATCGACCTTAATGTGTTTACTCATATAAACCTACATTTCAGTAAATTGCAATGAATTGGTGTCTTTGGTAGTTATACAAGGATTCTGATATATTCCGGCGGTATCGGATCACTTAGCCACACCTTGTCATTTCCGATATAAAACCGAATACCGGCAACATACGCTGACGCTGCATCTATCTGCAGGATCGCCGGATAAGAATCCCGCCGTTGGCCTACCCGACGCGCAGTTTCTTGGTCTGCTGACAGATGAACATACTGACGGCTCATGGGAAGGAGCCCCTGCTGCATAATGTTTTTTAAGAAACGATGTGCCGTACCGTGATACAGAATGTCCGGAGGAACCGCCTGCTTCTTACGAATCGTCATAGGAAACGAATGCCCATAGAGCGCTCTGATTTTCGTCTCAGTCATTTCAAATCGCTTCTTGTCAGAATGATCTATAACATACTGAATGCCGTCTCTCGTAAGTGCAGGCTCAAAATGATATATGGCATTCATCGCACGCAGGAAGATCTTCAGATCAGTAAATCCTTCTTCATCAAGCCTGATACTATACTTGTCCGGATTATGGCGCAGCGCGTAAGACATCTTCTTGCTGATGAATTTTACCTGATCGTCATCCATTGCTTTTTTCACACCTTCTTCCTGCTTCAATGAACCTGTCATATATCATTGCCTGCTCAAGCTATCCAATGTTTTCCCCACCAATTGTTTACATTCAACATAATACGGATCTCATTTTATAATAAATTCCTCAGTTAATTTCTGAAAAATAGCATTTTCCAATTTCGTCTTTAATATTCTAATGTTGTCATACCGATCGGCGTTTTCTTTGAACCATTCTAAAATAGGTGCATCTTTGATTACGTTCTGCTCATCCTTCTGAAGCTGGCCTAAAACGATTGAATACCAGTTTGTAACAATAGCTTGTTTCTGCTCCTTTGTAAGACCCTCGAAACAAATGCAAGCACCTATACGTGAAAACATTGCTGGGCCAAGCTCCTTTTTTATTTGCTCCTCAGATTGATAATTACCTGTCAACAAAAATATAGAATTGTTCAAATCCACGTTATAATTTGTATCAACGTATACTCCTTCATCGAATAATTCGTAAAATGCATTATATAAACTAGGATGAACTTTATCAAATTCATCAATTAAAATAACATTTGATTCCCTGGATAACATATCTCTTGCAAAGCTGTTTTTTGAATGCTCAGCACCAAAAATATAATTAAAAGCTTCAGCACTCTGCATCATTGAAAATTGAATTCTGAGCAACTCGCCACCCATAGTACGACTTATGCATTTAGCGCTTTCCGTTTTTCCAACTCCTGACGGTCCATAGAACATGAGTACAATCGGTTTTTGATTATTTTGTGAAATGAGGCGATACATACCGCTAATCATTTGCTTTTTGCATTTTTCTTGTCCGAGTATATCACGGCAAAGATTTTGATATACCTCGCGCAATTTTGTTCTGTCTAATTTCGTATATTCAGAACCCGTATATTCAATATCGTCGCCATAGAATGATTTAAGAGACTCTAAAACCTTTCTAGGCGGGTTCTGTATGTATAAATGCCCAATATCGTAATTTAGTGCGACCACATTTGCAAAATTTGAAATCACATGTTCTAAAACGGATCCATAGTCATCTGCACGAACAACGCAATTATTAACGCTTATAAGATTTGATAAATCTCTTTCCCTTACGCCTGAATCGGATGGGCGTATTCGAGCATTATAATGCTGAATTAGTTCCATAAAAGATATGGTTTCTTCATCAGGATCAATACGATTATTAATATAGTTATTGAAATCTCTTTTTGAGCCAATAAATATCGTAATTTTGTCAGTCATCCGATTCTACACCTGCTAATAAAACATCAAATACATCTAAGACTGCATTCTTATTTTTTTCATCTGTTTCAGTGTTGATATGTGCCTCTTCAAAGTCCGGATTATCCTTAGGGACAATTGAAAAATTAGTTCCTAATTCCTTACTGACATTTAACATCTCCAGTTTCGTTTTTCCTACTTTTATGGCATATATACTCAGATCCATCTTTAAGAGATCATTGATCTTATATCCGTTTCTAAACGAATTAATGTTAAATCTTAAAACAACCTTCGATCTTCCTTTTGTCGCTACAAACTCGTAGTATCCTTTTGCATTCTTTAACGCACTGTCCATCTTTTCCAATGCAAAATTAAAATCACCGGCTGGTATTGTAGATCCAGTTTTAAGCATACCAAGATATGGAGCAAGCATTACCATATATGAGAGGGAGTCCGGTTCAACGGATATACTATATCCAGAAAATTTCTTTATCGCTCCTCTTTTTGATTTTGCTGCAGCTTTTCCAAGGGAGCCCTCTCCTTCAATTATTTCCAAGAAATCGGTAAGCATCGTATTTTTGATGATATTCTTAGCTATCTTACTTCCTTGAACACTAATACTTCCTGACGCCCCTGCTTCCCCCGTAGCCTCTAAGCCAATTAAGGCTTTTATTATTCCATTAAATCCTAATTTTGCTCCGGCTTTTGCTGATGCCTCCGCATCATTGGCATGAGATTTCAAAAGCTCTTCCGTTTTTTCCATTGCACCACCAGCGACTATCTGAACATAATCAGTGGTAGATTCTTCATCAAAATAAACGATTTTACAAATTTTTGTATCCAAGTCACTCAACTCCTAAGGCTTTAAATACCGCATCCTCCGCGCTGTTATAAAAGATAATCTGAAAGCTCCCCATCAGCTCCGGCGGTACCGTTCCAAGATCTGCCGCTGATGTGATCGGAAGCAAAATCTTCTTTGCCCCGGAGTCAAGGCATACCTGCAGAGCATTTGCTAGCTCATCCACCTTCATCAAGGTTCCGCTGATGCTGATTTCCCCAAGTACCACCAGTGAACTCTGTGCTGGTTTTGACAGAGCTATGGAGCACAATGCAATCAGCGTCGGCAATGCCAGCTTATGCGTCATGCCGATACCCTGCAGATCCTGATAATTGATGATGTAGTCTTTCGCTGTTGTCGATATGGATCCGCTGATCCGGTTACCATTTGCCTTCAGATAATTGTATGCCGTATCGGTGGCTTCTTTGCATTCCCGATCTGAGCCAATACCTGTGTGATCAAATTTTCCATTGCCTGGCAACATCTGACTTTCCAGCCGGAAAACGCCAATCATACCATTCTTGCCACGGGAGACGGTATAGATCTGTCCCGGATTGCACATACCTTCCGGGATCAGTTTGCCACCGCCCTGTTCTGGAACGGACACATAGTGTTCTTCAAATGTTTCATTGTCGATGTAGGAGAAATTCACATCATAGAACTCCATGCCGCCGAGCTTCTTTAACTGCTCTTTGACACGGCGCCGCATCTCCAACGCCATTGTCAGACACTCCGCCACATCATCTTTTGTGAAGCTGCCATCCGGATACAGAAGCTTGATGTAACCGTCAACCATCTTGCGTACGGCAATGGTGTCTCTCTGGTTCAGGTTCCGACCAAGGCGGAAGTACTGATCCAGGGCATCGCCAAAGTTCTCCTTCCGAAGCTCACGCATGAATTCCGCCATATAGTCTGTAATAAAGCCGTAGTCGTTCGTAAAGTGTTCCGGGCGGAATTTCGGGATTTCCCAGCCGGGGTTATAGCAATGAATACGGTCAAGGAAAGCCGTATCGGTTCCCATCTCCGGTGGAAATGGATCAAAGAGACTGGAGGTCTTCAGAAGCACATCTACGCTTTGGTTGATATTACCGACAAAAACCATAGAAGCGGAGGCAGCGATCTCTTCTTTGCCACGTGCAAAGGAGCCGGAAGCCATATAATCCTTCATGATCTGCACGCCATCTTTATCCTTGAAGTTGATTCCGGCAACTTCATCAAAAGCAACGCAGTCCCAT
>CADBMM010000102.1 GCA_902795795.1 uncultured Lachnospiraceae bacterium
CCATGAACTTTATGATGCCTTTGAGACAGTCATTGAAGCATGGCTGCCGTATCTGCGATCAATGACCGTTTCGCTTTCTGAAAACGGTATCCGCATGGCGATGGACCTTAAAGGAGATCCAAAGCTTCCTGAACTGCCTCTTCCTGCGGAGTGCAAGACCAGTGAAGGCATAACCTATCTGACCATAGACAGAAGGACAGGAGGTGATGTGTCATGACAGGACTTTCGCAGGCCGCCGGCACCTCCTGGTGGTATATCCTGGCTGTGGCAGCTGTTGTTCTTATAACAGGTGCCTTCTCTGTAATGATATGGGATATACGGTATTCTAAGAACAGAAAGCTTATGCTTGCAGCAGTACTGAACCTGGTGCTTGCATTCATCATATTCTATATTCTGGCGTTCCTTTCATTGCAGCTGTATTACAACCGGGACAGCGGCACCATCTGGGATGCTGCATCAAAGCTGCCATGGATCGTATATGCCGTACTTGAAGCAGTCTCTTTTGTCATCCTGCTGCTGTGCATACGCGAAAGCATAAGATACAGACGAAGCCATATTACCCATGGCGTCATTCGGGAAACAGTAAATATGTTCCCTGAAGGATTGGCAGTCAGTGCCAATGACGGAACGGTGCTGCTTTCAAATCTTATCATGAACCGCTTAAGCCGCGAGCTGACTGGGGGACATTTGTCTGACGCCGGCCTTTTCTGGGAGAAGATGAAAGAGATCGGAGAGGATCAAAGCGGGCGGATCCTGGTGAGCACTTCAAATGGCGAGATGTGGCTCCTCTCAAGGGAGCAGCTGTCTGCCGACGGCAGTGACTATGTACAGCTGACAGCAGCTGACGTAACCGAACGGTATCAGATAATTAAAGAACTGAAGGAGAAAAATGCACATCTTCAGGACATTCAGCGCAGAATGAAAGCGGTTACAGAGCTTTCGGGAGACATGTTTGTAGCACAGGAGTCCGCGGCTGCAAGGGCTGCACTTCACAACCAGCTGGGACAGGTGCTTCTGATGGGAAAATACTTTCTGGAGCATCCGGAAAGCGCCGATGCAAACATGGTCTATGTGACCACGACCCAGATGAACAGTTTTCTGTTAGGCGAAGCGGAAAAGTCGGAAGAAGACAGGGGAAATGTGATGAAAGAAGCCGAAGCGGCTGCACAGCGCATCGGCGTCCGGGTGCAGATGGAAGGCTCCGTGCCGGATAATGATAAATTTAAAAGACTGCTGGCTTATGCGGTTAAGGAATGCGCTGCAAACGCGGTCAAGCACGCGGACGGGACGGAACTTACCGTTGTACTTTCAGAAAACACCGCCGTCCTTACCAACAATGGCCGCCCACCAAAACATACGATAGAAGAAAGCGGCGGCCTTCTGGCCCTCCGCAAAGAAGTAGAAGCTGTCGGTGGAAAAATGATCGTTGACAGCCTCCCCCGATTCCGCCTGACGATCCATATTTAGGGACATTGTGCCAGTCACATTGTCTCGAAACATATGACAGGGGGACGGTTCTTTTGTCACACACCTGTTATCTTGACCAAAGTTATAAAAGGTTATAAAATTATAGCAAAGTTATAAAAAGTTATAAAACTAATATAAAGTTATAAAAGGTTATAAATTTAGTTGGGACTTATAAATGGAGTGTTGATATGAACCCATTCTCTCTTTCTTTTGGAAAAGAACCGGTGAATGCAATAAGCCGTGAAAAATTGTTAAATGATATAGTTGAAGGTTTCTGTGCTGATAATCCGGAATTTCAGGTATGTATGATAACCGGAGTCAGAGGTTCCGGAAAAACTGTTCTTATGACTGAGGTATCTAATGAGATCAAAAAGGACAAGAAATGGATCGTTGCGGAGCTGAGCCCCGAGCGGGATATCCTGCATGCTCTGGCTGCGGAATTGAGCAATCAAAAAGAACTGATGCAGATATTTCGGGATGCGAAACTTAACCTTTCTTTCCTGGGTTTCGGATTAGAGATCGATGCTGAACCTCCAATTACTGATACTGTAGTAGCGCTGGATAAAATGCTCGATCAATTAACACGCAAAGGGAAAAAACTGCTTATAACTATTGATGAAGCGGTTTCAAATGTGCATGTACGTGAATTTGCGAGCCAATTTCAGATCTATATGCGTAAGAATTACAATATATTCCTGCTTATGACAGGATTGTATGAAAGAATATATGAACTGCAGAATGAAAAGACACTCACATTCCTATATCGTGCACCTAAATTTACTATGGATCCGCTAAATGCAAGGCTTGTTGCGAAGAAATACCAGCAGATATTCAGCATCCCTTCGGGTGAAGCTGAAAAAATGGCGGATATTGTAAAAGGATATCCCTATGCCTATCAAGTCCTGGGTTATCTGTGCTATAAAAGGCAATGTTCTTATGAAGAAGTAATTGATGAATTTGATGCATATCTCGGTGAATATGTATATGACAAAATATGGTCGGAGATGTCGGAGAAAGACAGGAAAGCCGCAAAAGCAACAGCTGACAGCCTTACCGGTAAAATTTCCGAGATACGTGCGCTTTCAGACATGTCGTCAGAAGAATTTGCTGTATACAGAAACCGATTGCTAAAAAAAGGTATTGTGATAAGCGAACGATATGGCTATCTGCAGTTTGTGCTGCCAAGATTTGCAGAATATATAAACGGTATCCATCTTTATTAAGGACATTGTGCCAGTCACTTTGTCCCGAAACATATGACAGGGGGATTATGACAGGGTGACAAAAGAACCGTCCCCCTGTCACTTTTTTATTCTGAAAAAAATGGTATAAACGGGTGATTGTCAGAAACAACATGGTTTTTTACAATAAATGTAAAAGAATAGGAAAATAATGCCTGTTCGCCGATTTTATAAAAACGGAAGACCATTCTTCAATATAACTGATAAAGGAGGGAACAACACGGCATGAAAGATCGTTTGCAGCAGGACGAAAAAAAGAAAGTTCTGAAGAAAAAGACAAAGAAGCGTAGCAGAATACTGGCTATGCTTTCGATTGTGTCACTTATCCTGTGCCTTATGCCTGTAACAGCGCATGCAGATCCGGATACGGCAGGCTGCACGGGCAGTCTCCTCGGAACGCATAACTGGACAAGCCAGTCCGTGGCTCCTACATGTACAACAGATGGAGCCATATACTGGATGTGCAGAAATTGCGGAAAGCAGGTCACTGAAACCATCCCTGCTACCGGCCATAACTGGGACTGGGGAACGGTTACAGCACCCGCCACCTGCACGACAGACGGCATAATAACATATCACTGCCAGATATGCGGCACAGCATTGACGCAGGCGATCCCAGCGACAGGCCACACGATCGCCATCATGCCTGCAAGGGCGGCCACCTGCGAAGAAGTCGGCCTTACAGAAGGTCAGTATTGTTCCACATGTGGGGAAATACTTTTATATCAGTATTCGTCTCCTGCGCTGGGACACGACTGGGATGAAGGCGTGGTGCAGGGAGATGCCGATGCTTTATTGCATGACCATGACATCGTTTATACCTGCTCGCGCTGCGGAAAGACACACACCGAGACCGCAAAAATAGAGGCTGCGAACTTCTGGAACACCGTTTACAAACCTGCCTTCAAGTCACCGCCGGGTGAGGCCATACATGACGAAGCATTCGACCTTCTTTACATAAAAGAACAGCCCAAGGATCTGGAGATCGATTGGGAAGAAGGCAACATGGGTATGCTCACGATCGAGGCGGGAGGCGGAACTGAGCCATACACTTATTACTGGACCATGGTGCCGGATATTGTGGTTGACAGAAGTGAAATGGGACACGCCTTCATTGCTGATATGGAAGAGATCGGTTCTTCTTTTGCAGAAGGACTGCAGATCGCACAATCCTTCGGCAAGGCCGAAAGCGATGGGAATGAGATCTCCAGCGCTAAGCCCCAGGTTACAGGCAGCTACACAATTATTTCCGGCGATGACGCGATCGCTGATGATATCGAGGAAATTCTTGAAGATGGTGCTATGAAAACGGTCGAATATGAACTGCTTCCGGCCGGTGCATTCACCACTAGGACCGACGTCCCCGAGCTGCAGGTCGAGGTTGGAAGCGCCTCAGGCTATACGGCCTGGTGCATCGTTTATGATGATAACGGAAATCATGTCAGATCCAATAAGGTAAAGATATACCCGGCGCTTAAGATCATACAGCAGCCGCAGAATGTCAATTTTGATGATCCTGAAGCGGTCTTTACGATCCAGGCAGCTTACGGAAAAGAGCCGTATAAATATCAGTGGCAGGCTTTTGCCTTCCTCGACGATGATACCTATGTAGACATTGAATTATCCGACGCGCCGGACGCGCAGACAGACACCTTAGCGCCGCTTTACTGGTTTACCGAGGTAAGGTGCGTGGTAACTGATGATGCCGGAAGGTCCGTGACCTCTGAACCGGCACAGCTGTATACCGCGCCGGTGCTTGAACTCAGCACGGCGGGAGATGTCTTTATCCGGCCTGGCGAAGATGCTTCCATTTCCGCTTCCTTTACGGGAGGCGTGGCGCCTTATACGGCGGACTGGACGAGAGCCGGCGGGGACAGTAACGCGCTCGTCACATTTAGTGTCGAGGAAGAGCCCGCAGGAGACGAATATACGTATGTGCTTGATACAACGGATGAAAGTGTTTACGGCGATTATGTGTTCACCGTAGAAGACAGCCTTGGACAGAGAAAAGAAGCCGTTGTGAACGTGTCCTACCGTGATCTGATCATCACTAAGCAGCCGGAGGGCGGCCAGCTTGACTTTGACGGCAATTATGAAGTGAGCATTGAGATGGGCGAGGGTACCATGCCATTCACCTACTCGCTTCGTGAAGTGACCCACGAGGAGATCGCCTCCGAAACGACAGACTCAGCCGTTTGGTCGCAGACTCTGCACGAAAGCATGATCTATTATATCTACGTGGAAGACGCAAACGGCCTTCACGCGGAATCGAACTACTTCTGGGTGGGAGATTATGAGGTAAAGATCACGCAGCAGCCGGATGAGATCGAGATAACTAATCCGGAAAGTTACGCAGAGGCTGATCTTCTGATAGAGGGCGGCGAAGGCCCCTACAAACTTACGTGGTATAAACTGAACGAAGAGACCGGCGATTACGAGAAAATAGAAACCACGGAAGGACACGCCCCGACCGTAGGCTATGCTGTGGGCTATGGCGGAAGTAACGGCCCGGGGATCTCGGCCCTGCTTGAGACAGAAGACTGGGCATGGCTTATGACCATAAAGACAGGGACCTATTATATGGAGGCAGTAGACGCGAATAAAGTAAAGGGTGTATCAAAACCGTTCAAGGCTGTATACACCGGAAGCAGACCGTATATCACGGTACAGCCGCAGGACGCCGAGTATGAGATAGACTCAGGGCGAGGCGGACGTTCAAATCTTACCTACACACTTGACTGCGAGGCCGAGACCGCGACGGGCGATTATGTATATTACATCTGGGAGCAGCTGAACGAAAACGGGGGATGGTCGCCGGTACCGCGTCAGACCTTTATGCCCCGCAACGCTTTCAATGTAAAATGGGCAGATTATCCGCATCAGGAATTCAACAGGGTGGATGAATCCCGCGTGTACCGCTGCAAGGCCGTGAACAAAATAACAAAAGAGTATACCTATTCGGAACCCGCATTTGTAAGGGTCCTGCTGAAATGCGTAGGCTCCGGACAGAGCGGAAAAGATACAGCCATATGGGCGGAATATGTCGGCGGAGCCTTTCCGGTTGATTTCTATGTAAGGGAAAAATTCCCGCCTGATTCTCAATATGCGGGAAAGCTTATCGGCACAGACGGAAACAATCGCGATTACACACTGAATGATTTCATGGTGCTGTTGAGATCCTACGGTGAATATGAAGAATACTGGTCGCATTACTATAGCGACGATTTTAGTGACTGGCTTGCCGACCACAGCTGCCTTGTCACCCCGACGGAAAAGTACATCATGGTGAGCGATATAACCGGAGGAATATACTGCAATGCGGGTGGCCTCGCCAGAAGGTGGAGAGAAAATGGTAGTACATCGTCAGATGATTACGAGCATCGAATTTATCAGCTCATGATACAGGATCGGTTCGGCGACACATGCACAGCCCCATGGCTCCGTATGACTTCGCCTATGACAGATGCTGAAAAAGCATATAATTTTTTCTTCTATGGAATACTTGGGTTTCCCCCCGATAGTGACCACTCCGGATGGTGACCTGACGCACAGTAACGTTTACCCGCATTTTGCTTGAGAGGTGATTTTAATGAAAAAACGTATTATGATCTTAATAAGTGTTATGCTGGTCTGTGTACTGTCGGTCGGCGTTGCAGGCTACGCAGCTACTGAAGATAATAAAAGCACTGAAGAAACGTCCGAAAAGCCGGAGTCGCTGGCGGCCCCGGTTGCCGGCTATGAGCTTCAGGGAGAGTGGTACTGTTCCCATGACGGCGTACCGGTCTGCCTGGAACTTAAAGAGGACGGAATATATACACTTACCATCGCTGGAAAAGAAAGCAAAGGCACCTGGGAATACAAAGAAGGAAATATCGTGCTTGACGGAAATGCCGATGCTTACATGCCGGTAATTAAAAGCGAACGCATCATGTGGATAGAAGCAGGCGAGATATTCAAACGCGAAGAGGTAAAAGCCTGGGAGCCTGCCCCGGTGGCGGAAGAAAATGTAGAGATAA
>CADBMM010000103.1 GCA_902795795.1 uncultured Lachnospiraceae bacterium
CAGTTATCTTAAGGATTTCAAAAAGATAGTTCCGTATGATTATCAGAAAATGATGTCTGCGGCAGAAAGATTTACCATAAGCGGTATGGATAAAGAGGAAGCACTGTTCAGAGCATTTAAAGAGGTGAGCGTAAATGGGTAAGGCGGCAGGTTTTTTGGAATTTGAAAGAAAAAGCAGCAGAAGAAGGCCTGTGGCTGAGCGCATCAGGGACTTTGAAGAATTTAATATTCCGCTTGGAACGGATGAACGTAAGGAACAGGCTGGAAGATGCATGAACTGCGGGGTACCGTTTTGCCAGTCGGCCATGGAGCTTAAGAGAAAAGTCGTGGGATGTCCGCTTCATAATCTTATACCGGAGTGGAATGACCAGATATGGCTGTCGCATGACAGGCACGGATATGACAGGCTCATAAAGACATCGAATTTCCCGGAATTTACGGGAAGGGTATGTCCTGCCTTGTGTGAAAAGGCCTGTATCTGCGGACAGTATGACGACCCGGTGAGCATACATGATAATGAACTTTATCTTATAGAAAAGGCTTTTAAGGAAGGATATATACAGCCGCAGATACCTGAAATAAGAAGCGGAAAAAGGGTAGCAGTCATAGGCAGCGGACCGGCCGGACTTGCAGCTGCCGATGAGCTTAACCACAGAGGACATTCCGTGGAGGTGTTTGAGCGGGAGGACCGTATCGGAGGACTTCTCATGTACGGAATTCCGAACATGAAGCTGGATAAATCCATCGTTGAAAGAAGACAGAAGCTTATGGAAAAAGAAGGGGTCATCTTTCATGTGAATACGGAAATAAAGACAAAAAAGACTGCGGAAAAACTTAGGCAGGATTTTGATGCGGTCATACTTTGCTGCGGATCAGGCAGTGAAAGAGAGTTCAAAGCAGCCGATATTTCCAGGATCAAAGGGGTCGTTTATGCCATGGATTTTCTTAAGAGCACTCAGAAAGCTGTGCTGCGGCACGGAAGTCTGAATGCAGAGGATATTGCAGGCGATCCGGAGGTCATAAGTGCCAGGGGTAAGGACGTGGTAATAATGGGCAGCGGAGATACCGCAAATGACTGCGTTGCTACAGTAATGCGGCACGGCTGCGCCTCGGTATTTACGATGGCAAGAAAAAAGTGTCCGCCGTCGGAACGCACAGACGCTAATCCATGGCCGGAATATCCGGAGATCCTTGAAGAAGGTTACGGATATGAAGAGGCCGCCGTCGTATTCGGAGAGGATCCGAGACATTTTGAAACAACTATCAGGGAACTGATCGCTGATGAAGAGGGCAGGCTTTGCAGGGTAATAACTGTGAACGTGATACGGGAAGACGGCAGATATGTTCCTGTGGAAGGCAGTGAAAAGGAAATAAAATGCCAGCTGCTTATACTTGCGAACGGATTTGGAGGCTGCGAAAGGAAGGTGCCTGAAATCTTCGGGGCGTCGGTAAATGAAAAAGGACAGGTCAGTACACGCGATGGGTCGTATATGACTGATGCCGCCGGTGTCTTTTCAGCCGGGGACATGCACAGAGGGCAGTCTTTAGTCGTCTGGGCGATCGCAGAAGGCAGAAAATGCGCAAAAGAAGTCGACGAATATCTTATGGGGTATACTGTATAAAATCGGAAAAGGTTCTGTTTCCGATAGACAGACTGCAAAATCTAAATTATGGAAAAATATACTGCTCTGTGTTATAAATAAAAAAATGACGGCGTCCAGCGCCCGGTCATGAAGATATACTGTATCTTTCAAGGCGATGCCGAACAGTCAAAAAGCAGCTAATATCCGACGTACGGAGGTCATATATGAAATATTCCAAAGAAGAGGTCATTCAATATGTCAGGGAAGAGGATGTAAAATTCATCAGGCTGGCTTTCTGCGATGTTTTCGGAAAGCAGAAGAATATATCGATCATGCCAGATGAGCTCCCGAGAGCATTCAAATACGGTATAGCCTTTGATGCTTCGGCAATCAGCGGCTTTGGCGACGAAGCCAGATCAGACCTTTTCCTGCATCCCATACCGGACACCCTGACCGTTTTGCCCTGGAGACCGGAGCATGGCAGGGTCGTAAGGATGTTTTCCGAGATCAGATATCCTGACGGAAGACCTTTTGAGTGCGACACAAGAGCCCTGCTTTCAAGAGCCGTGTCAGATGCGGAAAAGGCAGGCTATAGTTTCTCATTCTGTGCTGAACAGGAGTTTTATCTGTTTAAATGCGATGAACAGGGCGAGCCGACAAAGATCCCGTATGATGAGGCCGGATATATGGATATTGCTCCGGACGATAAAGGTGAAAATGTACGTCGGGAGATCTGCATGACGCTTGAACAGATGGGTATCCGTCCGGAAAGTTCACATCACGAAGAAGGGCCTGGACAGAACGAAATAGACTTCAGGTACTCGGACGCTCTAACGGCGGCGGACAATGCACTGACATTCCGCACCGTAGTCAGGACCATGGCTTACAGAAACGGTCTTTTTGCCGATTTTTCTCCAAAACCGCTGGAAGATCAGCCCGGAAACGGTTTTCATATAAATATATCTGTAAAACCGGACGACGAGCCGGAAACATTTGAAAAAATGATAGCCGGAATACTTGAAAGAGCAAAGGAGATGACTCTGTTTTTCAATCCGGCCGAAGAATCGTATCTGCGTTTCGGAAGAAAAAAAGCACCTAAGTATATTACCTGGTCACATGAGAACAGATCAGGTCTTATAAGGATACCTGCGGCAGAGGCGCAGTACAAAAGAGCGGAGCTGCGTTCACCCGATCCGCTGACCAATCCGTATATAGCTTTTTCTCTTATGATCTACGCCGCGCTTGACGGAATAAACAGGAAACTTGATCTGCCCGCGGAAGAGAACAGCAATCTTTTCAAGGCGGGCGAAGGAACGCTAAAAGACTATGATATTCTTCCGGAAAACATTGATAAGGCAAGGGAAGCTGTGCTTAACAGCGATTTTATAAAGGAACACATGCCGCAGAACATAATCGAATGCTATTGCAGATAAACTTGAGAAAATTAAGTAATATTTATCCGTTAAACGGATAAAGCAAAGCCAGAGTCGTAAGGAGAAATATTTTGGGACTTAAGGAGCGTATATACAGCGTTTTGATAGTATCGGCGTCAGAAAAATTCAACGATGCCGTTACTCGAATGCTCTCTGCCTCAAAATATGATCCTGTTACGGTAGTGCATGGAGCTTCCGCCGCAAGAACATTGCTCATAGACCTGGATTTTGATCTCATAATAATCAATTCTCCGCTGTCGGACGGTGCCGGAATAAGTCTTGCCGTGGATATAAGTACAGGCTCAAAAAGATCCGTCGTAATGCTTGCTGTAAGAGCAGAGTATTACGCTGAGACATATGATCAGGTACTGGAACATGGGGTCTTTGTTATTTCAAGGCCGATGACAGAAATGATGCTCCGCACAGCTTTAGACTGGATGAAATGTGAGCGGGAGAGACTTAAAGGCCTTGAAAAAAAGACCGTATCTCTTGAAGAAAAAATGGAAGAGATACGGCTGGTAAACAGAGCCAAGTGGATCCTCATCAGTGAACTGAAAATGTCGGAAAACGAAGCCCACAGATATATTGAAAAGCATGCTATGGATCTGTGCATTTCAAAACGCGAGGTCGCGCAGGATATTATCAGAAGATACGGTTAATGAGATGTCAGATAAGCTATGCGGTTCACTTCTCATTCATACACTGGAAGATGAAAAACTTCAAATAATATGATTCATCTGCTGCCCAGAGTATCGGATGGTCGGGCGACTGGGTGCGGAATTCTATCTGGCGCAGGCGTTTATGCGCGCCTTTTGCCGCTTCCCTGATGGTCTTGGCGAACAGCTCCTGATCCATGAAATGGGAGCATGAACAGGTGGCTAAAATGCCGCCGTCCTTCACA
>CADBMM010000104.1 GCA_902795795.1 uncultured Lachnospiraceae bacterium
AGGAAACGAAGGACTTCCCTTTCTCTTCCCGACAGATCATGGCGGGCGGAGTATCGATCGAAGATCTCGCGCTCACTTCTTTGCCTTGTCTTCTCCGGTATATAGATCACCGGATATATGCGCAGAAGGAGAAGTGCGGATATTATGAAAAGCAGGGCCGTAATACCGGCAAGCACCGGAAATACGGCCGACAGTGACAGACACAGTGTCTCCCCGACGGCGTCACCGGCACGTCCGATCATAAGTCCCGCTCCGGCAAGATACAGCAATTTTGTCTGCCTGACAATGTCGGAAAACAGAATGACGCGGTAAACCGTATAGAAACCGAAGGTAAAATAACTCAGAGCCCAGAATATCATTAATGAGACAGGCTCGCCTTTGATAGCAATAATAAGGAACGGAACCGCGAGTGCAGCCAGGGCACAGGCTGCCCCGTACCGGCGGTTTTTATCGTTTATATATCCGGCAGCCAGAAGGCCCGCCGCGTAAAACAAACGGGAAAGCTCCAGATCGATGCCGCTCGCCAGATCCTCCGAAGGAAAGCCGAAGCCGCAGCTGTTGACTATACTGAAAAGCATGACCAGACATCCGGCGGCTAAAAGGAGCTTTTTAAGCGATCTCCCCTTTGGAAGCTGCAGATATGTTTCGGGTTTTTTCTCTTCCGGCACAGCCTCTTCGCAGTGCGGCGTCATCCGGACTGCAATAATTAAAATTGCTGTCAATATCAGGCAGACTACAAGCATACCGGTACTCTGCCACAAACCTGATATCTTTCTCCCGGCCAGGGAAAGGACCCATGTCAGGACAATAGCCGCTGCATAGCCTATTCCAAAGTTTTTTGCTGAATCGGTCATTTTTGATCCGCATGTCAGGCGGTACAGATAATATCCGGCTATCCACCCGCAGAGCAGGTTCTGTCCGAATCCGAACACAAGTGACTGGACGAGCGATGCACCAAGTACGGCAGGGACAAGGCACAGCATATGCATTACCGGTACGACATACATCGACACCCTGATCAAATCCGCGCGTCGCTTTACCAGAAGGGAATACAGCCCGATCCCCGCGGCCTGGAAAAGATAGCCCGCGACCAGTGTAACAGCCTCGGACACGGGTGTTTCGGTCAGAGCCATGATGTGATATGCCCAGGCAAGATATCCGGTCGAAGTCAGCAGAAAACATAGGCCGATCAGCACAATGACCACCGCATTCTGACTTATGAAGCGTTTATTAACCATACTCTTCTCCTGCACAATAATCACCTCTGATTCTTTACGCTTAACCAGGTAAATATGTGTTATCGACCATTTCACAGTTCCCGAAAACAGCCGTTATGTATTTTTATCAATATATCCAAAAGCCTCTTTATCGTCAAATCGCATTTTTATACGGTTTATAGTTACTATTCTCTCACTTTTTTATTCGCAGGCACGATATGCAGCTGCCGTCACAGCCACTTCTTCTTTCTGAAAAAGATCAGGCAGAATATTACAACGGCAATACTCACGATGATCACGGCAAGGTAGCCGTACCGCCATTCGAGTTCGGGCATATAACGGAAGTTCATGCCATACCAGCCGACTATGAGCGTCAGCGGCATGAAGATCGTGGTAATAACGGTCAGAAGCGTCATGATCCTGTTCTGCCGTACCTCGAGCTGTGCGTGATGAAGATCCCTCACCTGGATCGTGTGATCCCTAAGAGAAGCTGCCGAATCCCTCCTCCGCGCCATTAAATTCATGAAAAGATGGATGTACCTGAGATTCTCCTCGCTGAAAAAACCGTTTTCATTCTCTTCAAATTCCTGTGTCATATCTATGATCTGCTCATAATGGACCAGGAGTTTTCGGATATCGTTATGAATTTCGATTACCCTTCCGAGATTGCCGTCTCCCTGGGAATTTATGATCGCATCTTCGATCCGGACAAGTTCTTCTTCATAGCGTTCCATGATCGACAGATCGTTCTCCACTATCAGTTCCAGAAAATCATATAAAAAGCGCTCCAGACTGGGCTTTCTCCAGCGCTTCGTGCGGCGGATAGAATCGATCATCTGTTCAGCCTTGCCGCTGTCGTCAATGAATACAATGCCCTTTTCGTCCAATGCGAACGCGAAACGAAAATCCCTCTCTTCGATATTATCCCGGTCGGGAATCAGAAAAGTCCCGGTCAGCGAGTCATAGTTGACCTCCGCTTTTGAATTGTGAATATCGCCGGCATCCGGCTCCAGTTCGATACCCATGTCAAAGCGGTCCCGCTCCCGTGCCCATTCCGGAGTCGTGAGAACAGCCACATATTTATAGTTTGTTTGCGCGAGCAATTCTTCTTCAGTGCAGGGCCGTATGATATCATCCAGAATATAAAAGTTCATATGAAGATCTCCTTTTACCAGCTTTTCCTCCCGCCTGACAGCTCAAC
>CADBMM010000105.1 GCA_902795795.1 uncultured Lachnospiraceae bacterium
AAGGCAATGGTCTGCAACACCAAGATCCACCGGTTCAAATCCGGTCCACGCCTCTTATAAAGTGCCTGATCTCAGGCACTTTTTTTAAAATCATGAATATAGATAACTTAAAAATAATTGAACAGCAATATAAGAATATTCTTGACAACAGCAAAAGGCAGGATGAAGCTTTTGCTTTTAAAGCAGCGCAGAAAAAACTTTCAGATCTATTGATATCTGGTATAGAAAACAATGTTTTTGTATCTCTTACAAAGGATACTGTTCTTTCAAAAAAAGCCAGACATGCATTCAAGATTTCCAAAGAATACAAATCTGCTTTAGAATCTTCCATTAACAATAATGATATTCTCCTCAGAGTGAATAATGCTTCTACTTTTAGTGATATTCCTGATGATCAGCTTTCGCGTTTCCAGAAGTACTATAAATCAGAGCTCTCCAAGATCACTATCCAGTCTCAAAATAAAGGCAGCAAGGACCTGGTATGTGCTTCACTGGAATTCTACGAGTCGATCATTACTGATGAGGTTGTAAGATCCGCGGTTGACAGGCTTTGCGATTCCTATTGGTCAAAACTTACGTCTGCTTTGGAATCAAACAATATTTTTTTCCACAGCTCTTTTTTCAATATGCCTTTGAGCGATGGAATTACGGATGAATTCATCGATTATCTTTATTCTAATTCTTACGCTAAAGACAACCGGGAGCTTTTTATTAAGCAACAGCTCGGCAGTAAAAGATCATTTAATGATCTTGTTATTTATGACAGACTTACTTCATTTGTATTCCGAACAAGAGATTATGATATCAGATACCTGCAGTATCTGATGAATGAATACCGACCGGTTCGTGAACGAGTTCTGGCACATTTATCAGAAAAACTATTTTCATACGGTTCCGCTCATTACGTTCTGAATGTTCTTTCCGAACGGCTCAATCAGGACCTCCTTATTTCTTTATTGTCTGTAAATCCTTATGTTTCTTCCGCTGTCGAAGAATATAAAGACAGGCATATGAATCGTGAAAAACTGATCGATGGTATACTTACTGCCGTTCCGGAAAGTCTTCCGGAAATGTACCCTCTGGCCAGACAGATGTTCAGACATTTTATAATACATTCAGGTCCGACAAATTCAGGAAAATCTCATGATGCTGTTGAAGCACTTAAAACTGCTGAACACGGGGTATATCTGTCGCCTCTTCGTCTGCTTGCTTTTGAAAAATTCGAGGAGCTCTCTGAGGCGGGAGTTTATACTTCGATGAAAACAGGAGAGGAAGAGATCATTGTAGAAAATTCTTCTGTTATGTGCTCAACTATCGAGATACTTAATACAAAAGAAGAATTTGATGTAGCTGTTATAGATGAAGCCCAGCTTCTTGGCGATCTGGAAAGAGGCCGGGCGTGGACTGAAGCTATACTTGGACTAAGAGCGGCTGTAATACATATATGTACGGCACCTGAAGCGCTTGAACTTATAAAGCGAATGATTACCGATTGCGGTGATGTATACAGTGTTGTAGAACATCAGCGTTTCGTTCCTCTAGAACTACAGAAAAAGCCTCTGATATTTACAAAAAAGCCTGAGAAGGGTGATTGTTATATAGTATTTTCACGAAAGGCTGTGCATGCTGCCGCTGCTGCTTTGAAAAAGACCGGCATATCCTGCAGTATGATCTACGGTGCGCTACCTTATGACGTAAGAAGAAATGAAGCCAGGCGGTTCGTTTCAGGAGATACAGACGTTGTCGTTTCTACGGATGCTGTCGGTATGGGATTGAACCTTCCCGTAAAACGTATATGTTTTCTCGAAGAGACTAAATTTGACGGTGAAACCAGACGCGAACTTATGCCGTCGGAAATAAAACAGATCTCGGGAAGAGCCGGAAGATATGGTATATTTGAAAAAGGATATGTTGCGGTGGAGGAGAGTCTTTCATACGATCTTTTCAAAGAAGCTTTATCTGTCAAAAATGAGCCGGTCTATACAGCATACGTAGGCTTTCCATCATCACTTATCGGAATAGAAGGCAAGCTCTCAGAGATAATGGAACAATGGGCAAAAATCGAAACACGTGATTTTTATACCAAGTCCTCAATGGAACGCGAGATATCCCTTTGCAGAGAGCTTGAAGGCATAAGTGATAATAAAGAACTTATTTACAGGTTCATCATGATCCCATACGATGAGGAAGATAAGGAACTGCACAATTTATGGCTTGAGATGTTCAGATGTGTCCTTGAAGGGGAGAATTACGATTATCAGTACCTTTACAAGTCGGTCTCCGGAAATCTCTCTGATCTGGAACATCGGTTCAGGATCCTTGATCTGATGTATTATTATTCTGTCAATTTCGATGAATCAAAAAATGCAAACGAGATCATGGATAAAAAAAGATATATATCATCCCGGATCTCAAGTATTCTTGAAAACAGAAAGCCGGAAGTAAAAAGGTGCAGGATCTGCGGAAAGGAGCTTGCGTGGAATTATCCTTACCGTTTATGCAGGAGCTGTAAGGCGGGGAAAAAGAGAAGCAGGTACGGCATGTCTTCATAAACGATACATTGTTAAATAATTAAATTCTATGAGAAATGAAAATTTTTATTGTATCTTACGCAAAATATATTTATAGTATCTTTGTACGGCCTTCTGACCTATTACATTTTACCCGTAATTTATACATATAAGTATTAAGAAGGTAGACTAATTGAAATTCAAGGATATAAAAAAACAACCATGGTTCAATTATGCTGCTGCACTGTGCATAGCGGTGCTGCTCTGGTTCATATTGTGGAATATTGGTGCAATAGCTCACGTTGTAAATGTCATTATCATGGCGTGCACGCCTGTTATTGCCGGAATCGTTATAGCGTATATCCTTGATCCGATCGTGGTATTCTTTGAAAAGACTCTCTTTAAGAGAATAAAATCAAATAAGATCTCACGTCTCTTATCAATAGTGCTTACCGTGCTGCTTTTTACACTAGGACTTACCATACTCATGGTAACATTAATACCGCAGCTTACTTCAAGTATATCGGGAATATTCGGCAAGCTTTCATCATATAAAGAGATAGTTACCGAATGGCTTTCCGGATTTAATTTCTACTCTGAATCAGTAGAAGTAGCCGTAGGGGATATATTCACAAGGATAAGCGGTATACTTCCGAATGTTCTCAATCTGATAATTGAAAGTCTTAATACGATCGGAAGTACGGTCATAAATATTGTTATCAGCGCTATCATGGCCATTTACTTCCTGATAGGCAAGGGTACATCGATCAGATTGATGAAGGCCATATTCAAAATTACACTGAAATCGAATTATCAGCCATTTGCTGATTTCATTAAAAAATGCAATCACATATTGAAGACTTATGTGACCGGTTCTTTGATCGAGGCACTTTTTGTAGGTCTGGCAAATGCTCTGCTGATGTCGATATTCAGAATGCCTTATGTGGTGCTTATCTCAGTCGTAGTAGGAGTGACGAACCTTGCGCCGACCTTTGGTCCGATCGTCGGAGGAGTTATAGGATTTTTGCTTCTCGTACTCGAAAATCCTGTATTTGGACTGATTTTTGTAATATTTACACTCGCAATACAGTCTATTGACGGTTACGTCGTAAAACCAAAGATGTTTGGAGATACACTTGGAGCCTCATCAATCTGGATACTTATTTTCATAATTGTATTCGGCAGATTATTTGGTGTGATCGGGCTGCTTATAGCCATTCCTTTCGCGGCAATATCCCAGTTCCTGCTTCGCAATCTTTTTGCAAGACAGCTCAAGACCTCACGACACTTGCCAAAGAAAGAAGCACAGAAAGAGGCTGAAACAGATAAAAATAATACGGAGACAAAATGACATCAATCAAAGACGAAATAAAACAGAGACGTACATTTGCAATAATATCCCATCCTGATGCCGGGAAAACGACCCTGACGGAAAAATTCCTCCTCTATGGAGGAGCAATAAATCTCGCAGGCTCAGTTAAAGGAAAAGCAACTGCCAGACATGCTGTTTCCGACTGGATGGAAATAGAAAAACAAAGAGGTATCTCGGTCACTTCTTCGGTACTGCAGTTCAACTATGGCGGATACTGCATAAACATTCTGGATACTCCGGGACACCAGGATTTCTCTGAAGATACTTACAGAACACTCATGGCGGCAGACTCGGCAGTCATGGTCATTGACGGAGGTAAGGGCGTAGAAGCGCAGACAAGAAAGCTTTTCAAAGTCTGCGTTATGCGTCATATTCCGATATTTACTTTCATTAACAAGATGGATAAGGACGCAAACGATACCTTTGACCTTATGGACGAGATAGAAAAGGAACTTGGTATCGCAACATGTCCGATCAACTGGCCGATTGGTTCGGGAAAAAGCTTTAAAGGCGTATATGACAGAAACTCCAAAAAAGTCCATATATATTCAGATACCCTTAAAGGTACAAAAGAAGGAAAAGACGAAGAGATAGATATTAATGATCCGAAGCTTATGGATCATATTTCCGTAGGACAGAAAGAAACGCTTGATTCCGAGATCGAGCTGCTTGACGGAGCTTCGGCCGACTTCGATCTGGATCTTGTCCGTGCAGGTGAGCTTACCCCTGTATTTTTCGGATCCGCCCTTACTAATTTCGGCGTCGAAGTCTTTCTTAAACATTTCCTGGAAATGACGACGAGCCCGCTTTCAAGAACATCAGATATAGGCGATATAGATCCGTTTGATGACGACTTCTCAGCGTTTGTCTTCAAGATCCAGGCAAATATGAACAAGAACCATCGTGACCGTATAGCATTTATGCGTATCGTTTCGGGTAAATTTACGGCAGGGATGGATGTCTTCCATGTTCAGCAGGATAAAATGATAAGGCTTCAGCAGCCACAGCAGATGATGGCGGATGACAGACACGTGGTAGAAGAGGCCTGTGCCGGAGATATAATCGGAGTTTTCGATCCGGGTATCTTTTCGATCGGCGATACCCTGACAACAAAGAAAGAGCACTTCCATTTTGACAGGATCCCGACATTCGCTCCCGAGCATTTTGCCAAGGTGGTGCAGCTGGATACCATGAAGCGTAAACAGTTTGTAAAAGGAGTAATGCAGATAGCGCAGGAAGGCGCCATCCAGATATTCCAGGAAATGAAAGGCGGCATGGATACTGTTATCGTCGGTGTCGTAGGCGTGCTGCAGTTCGAAGTGCTGGAATACAGGCTTAAGAATGAATACAACGTTGACATCAGACTGGATATGCTTCCTTATGAATACATCAGATGGATCGCAGACCCGGAAAATGTCGATCTTGACAGCATTACCGGAACGTCCGATATGAAAAAGGTACTCGATATGAAAGGAAGACCGCTTCTTCTGTTTGTAAATCCCTGGAGCGTTCAGATGACTCTGGACCGGAATTCCGGACTTGTGCTCGAGGAATTCAGCAAGAACTAGTTTGTTTGTATTTTTATTCATTATTTGGTATACTTCATAATATAACCGCAATATGAAATACTGGAGGCTGTTATGGCAGAGAAAAGGAATATATTTACTATTTATGAAGATGCTACGATGGGCACCGTAAAGATATCTGATGAAGTCATTGCTATCATTTCGGCGCTTGCGGCTACTGAACCGGAAGGCATCGCATCCATAAGAGAAGGACTGTCGGGTGATCAGATAACCAAAGCCGGCATGAAAGCTCTAGCAAAAAGCGTTAAAGTGGAGATCGAAAATAATAAGGTCACGATCCATCTCGTGCTTAATATGAAATACGGATATAATATTCCGGAAACCACGAAACAGGCCCAGGAAAAGGTTAAGGAAGTTGTTGAGAACATGACAGGTCTTAATGTTGCAGGTGTACATGTCTCAATATCAGAAGTAATAATGCCGGCCGCCGATAAAAAGCAGAAAAAGATCAAACAGCCAAAATAATTATGACTCGACACGAAATAAGACAGACAGTATTCTCCCTTCTTTACATGAACGGGTTTTATGAAGACAGTCAGCTGGACGGACAGCTCGATCTTTATTTCAAAGCAGACCATGAAGGCGAATACAGTGATGAAGACGAACAATATATAAGAGAGAAGCTTCGTAATATAGTTTCGAAGACAGAAGAGATAGACGGATTTATCGACGAAAGTGCCAAAGGCTGGAAAATATCCAGATTAAATAAAGTCGATCTGTGTATCTTAAGACTTGCTGTTTACGAAATGCTCTATGACGATGGCGTTCCCTATAAGGTAGCCATAAACGAAGCAATAGATATCGCAAAACAGTACGGAGGCGAAGATTCTCCGGCATTCATCAACGGTATACTCGGAAAGATCGCCTCCTGGAAAGGACTTTTGGATTGAGTACCGTATATTCGGTCTTCCAGATAAATAATTATATAAAGAACATGATCAGACAGGATTTTCTCCTGTCTGGTAATATTCAGGTACAGGGAGAAGTCAGTAACTGCAAGGATCATTCAACAGGTCTTTATTTTACGCTTAAGGATGAAAAAGCGGCTATAAGCTGTGTTATGTTCCGTAGCGTATCTGCAGGGCTGGCTTTTTCGTTGCGCCCGGGCGATCAGGTCGTTGTTACCGGAAACATAGATGTATATGCAAAAAACGGTACCTGCCAGCTTTATGCGAAAAAAATTGAAAAAAGCGGCGCCGGCGTTTTGTATGAACGATTCTTAAGGCTGAAGGAAAAGCTTGAAGATATGGGTATGTTCTCGGAGGTATACAAGCAGAGCATCCCGTCATTCGCGCAGAATATCGGAGTTGTGACTGCTCCGACCGGTGCTGTCATCCGCGATATTTTAAATGTCGCAAAGAGAAGACATCCCGGAGTATCGATATATCTGTATCCAAGCCTCGTTCAGGGAGAGAACGCTGCAGAAAATATCGTTCACGGCATCGAAGTCCTCGATAAGATGGGACTGGATGTGATAATTGTCGGCCGCGGAGGCGGTTCCATAGAAGATCTGTGGGCCTTCAATGAAGAGATTGTAGCAAGAGCTATATTTTATGCAAATACGCCGATCATTTCAGCTGTAGGTCATGAGACAGACTGGACGATCGCGGATTTTACAGCAGATCTTCGGGCTCCGACGCCATCAGCGGCAGCAGAACTGGCTGTTCCCGATGTTACAGGAATTCTCAAGAATCTTGACGAGCGTGAAAATTATTTTGAGATCCTGATGAATAACGCCGTGAACTCGTACAAAAAGACTTTGAAACAGTACTCGGCTGCGGTTTCTGCTCATTCTCCTGAAATGCTGATACGACGCAGCCGCGAAATAGTTTCAGCTCACCAATTGGAACTTAAAAGCCTTTTTGACCATTATCTGAATCAAAGCAGGTATGCACTTAATATTCGCACCGAGAAGCTGGAGGGGCTTTCGCCTCTGGAAAAACTGAAACAGGGATTTTCGTTTGTTTCCGCAGCGGACGGCCGTCCGGTAAAAAGCATAAAAGATATAAATACAGGCGAGACCGTGAGTATCGATCTGGCTGACGGCGAGATAAATGCCGTTGTTTCCGCAGTAAAGGAGAGATATATTGCAAACTGATACAAACAACTTGCAGGATGAAATGACACTGGAAGAAAGCTTTAAAAAGCTTGATGAGATAACTGCTAAAATGGAAGATTCACAACTCTCACTTGAGGAAAGATTCGTTCTGTACAAAGAAGGCGTGAACCTGATCAAATTCTGCAGTGAAAAGATCGATACTGTTGAAAAGCAGCTTAAGCTTGTAAATGACGACCTTTCTGTAAAGGAGGTCTGATAAATTATGTCATTCACAGATTTTAAAACCGAGCTCAGAGAAAGAACTGACAAAGCAGAGTCTGTAATAAAAAAATGGCTTCCTGAAAACAAAGGTTATCCCGGTATAATGCCGGAAACCATGCGCTACAGTGTTCTGGCAGGCGGCAAAAGGCTCAGGCCGCTTATGCTGTTATATATTTGTGAAGCCGCAGGTGGTGATATCTCTGCTGCAGAACCTTTTGCGGCGGCAATGGAATTCATTCACACATCATCGCTTGTTCATGATGATCTGCCTGCAATAGATAATGATGATTTAAGACGTGGTAAGCCGACGACACATGCAGCTTACGGCGAATCGGCCGCGATCCTGGCCGGAGACGCGCTGCTCAATTACGCATATGAAGTTATCATAAAGGGCATAAAGATGGCAGGTTATCAAACCGGCGCAGTTAAAGCGGCTGAAGTAATAGCAGAAAAATCCGGCGTATACGGTATGCTTGGAGGTCAGGGCCTTGATGTAGAAACCGACAAAGGTACATTTTTCCAGGACGACATTGGAAAGCTCGATTATACATATGAACGAAAAACAGCGGCTCTCATAGAAGCTTCTCTTATGGCAGGAGCCTGCCTTGCCGGAGCAGACGAAAGAACGGTGTCTGTACTTGAAAAGATCGGCCATGATATAGGCATGGCATTTCAGATAGAAGATGATATTCTGGATGTTACTTCTGATCAGGAAACCCTTGGTAAGCCTGTTCTTTCAGACGTAAAGAATAATAAAAAGACATATGTATCGCTCATGTCGCTGGAGGGTGCCCGTCAAAAAGCTCAAGAATATACCGGGTCTGCGATAAAAGAAGCCGGAAAACTGCCTTTCGACAGTACATTTCTTATCGGACTTATAAATTATCTGGTCAGCCGCAGATCCTGAACGGCAGGCTGATAAGTACGCCTGAAAATACGGACGATACGAGGTGTTTATGCTTGAATTAATTAATAAAATCGGAGATATAAAAAAAATACCTGAGAACCGCCTTAACGATCTTGCTGCCGAGATCAGAAGATTCATGATCGAAAAAGTCAGCAAAACAGGTGGGCATCTTGCGTCCAGCCTTGGTACTGTAGAGCTGACGATAGCACTTCACAGGGTCTATGATCTTCCCTCGGATAAGATCATCTGGGATGTAGGACATCAGGCATATACTCACAAGATCCTGACCGGCAGAAAAGATGAATTCGACCGACTGAGGCAGGAAGGCGGTATAAGCGGATTTCCCAGAAGGTCGGAAAGTGAAGCTGACAGCTTTGATACCGGCCACAGCTCGACGTCCATATCCTCAGGTCTTGGTTATGTAAAGGCCAGGGAATTAAGCGGAGAAGAGTATTCTGTCGTTTCGGTAATAGGCGACGGCGCCCTCACCGGCGGTCTGGCATATGAGGCGCTCAACAACGTTTCAATCGTTCATTCCAATTTTGTTATTGTTTTGAACGATAATGAAATGTCCATTTCTAAAAATGTCGGCGGAATATCGGATTACCTTGCCCGGGTAAGGACATCTGAAGCTTATACAGGCTTGAAGATGACTGTTTCATCAAACCTTGAAAAACTGCCCAGAATAGGCAGTGGAATGATCGAAGGCATTCGTAAGACCAAGAGTTCGATAAAACATTTCATCGTTCCCGGAATGTTTTTCGAAGATATGGGCCTGACATATCTGGGGCCTGTAGATGGTCATGATATTAAAAAACTGGAGAATGTCCTTATAGAAGCCAAAAGCTTCCCCGGCCCGGTACTTGTTCATGTGATCACAGAAAAAGGCAGGGGATATGCTCCGGCAAGTAAAAATCCTACGAAGTTCCATGGAATATCTGCCTTTAAGGTCAGCGATGGTGAAGCTGCGGCAAATAATGAAGGTACATTCACTTCTTATTTCGCCAGGGAAATGGTCAGGCTTGGAAGAGAAAATAAAAAGATCACAGCAATCACTGCTGCGATGAAGGAAGGCGTAGGCCTTAAAAGATTTGCAAGCCTGTATCCTGACAGATTTTTTGATGTCGGAATAGCAGAAGAACATGCTGTCACATTTGCATCCGGGCTGGCACTGGGTGGATATATTCCGGTAGTTGCCATATATTCATCATTTCTTCAAAGAGCCATGGATCAGATCATGATGGATGTTTGCGCTCAGAAGCTGCACGTCGTTTTTGCTTTGGACCGTTCAGGTTTCGTTGGTGAAGACGGAAAAACTCATCAGGGTCTGTTCGATATTTCCTATCTTTCGGAAATACCGAACATGACATTAATGGCTCCTAAGGATGGACATGAACTTGTTGAAATGCTGGATCTTGCAGTAGAGATGGATGGTCCAGTTGCAATAAGATATCCTAAAGGGGCCCAGACCGACAGATTCCGTGGCTTCTGCGCTCCGGTAAGGCGCGGTAAAGCAGAAGTTCTCAGACGCGGAAAAGATCTTTGCATCTGGGCTGTGGGAAACATGTGTGAAACAGGCGATGCGGTATGCAGCAACCTTATTGAAGCCGGATATGATCCTACGCTCGTCAATACAAGATTTGTAAAGCCTTTTGATAAAGAACTCCTTAAAGAATTATCAAAAGACCATAAATACATAATGACTCTCGAGGAAAACATCTCGATCGGCGGCTTCGGACGTGCAGTGCTGAACGAAATAGCCAAGGAGAAACTTGATATTATTGCTGAAATATGCGCTGTAAGCGATATATTTGTAGATCATGGTACTGTAAGCCAGCAGAGAAAACGCTGTGGTCTGGATGTGGATTCTCTTACTGAAAGAGCACTTAAACTCATTAATACTCAGATTCCGGAGAACTGATATGGGAAATCCTTCTAAAGAAAGACTGGATATTCTGGTCTGTAATAATGGCCTTGCGTCTTCACGTGAGAAAGCGAAAGCGCTTATAATGGCGGGAACCGTTCTTGTAAACGGCGAAAGGGAAGACAAACCTGGTTCGGTATTTCCTTCAGATGCAGTTATTACTCTGAAAGGAAATCCGCTTAAATACGTAAGCCGTGGCGGCCTGAAGCTTGAAAAAGCGGTAGAGGTCTTTGGACTGGATCTGGAAGGAAAGGTATGCATGGACGCCGGGGCATCTACCGGCGGGTTTACGGACTGTATGCTGCAGAACGGAGCGTCAAAGGTCTATTCTGTCGATGTCGGATATGGTCAGCTGGACTGGAAGCTGAGAAATGATCCGCGTGTCGTCTGCATGGAAAAAACGAATGTAAGATATATGACGCCGGATATGCTGCCTGAAAAATGCGACTTTGCATCTATAGATGTTTCTTTTATATCTTTATTGAAGATAATACCGCCGGTTCGTGATATACTTAAACCTGAAGGCGAGATCACAGCGCTTATAAAACCACAGTTTGAAGCCGGCAGAGAAAAGGTCGGGAAAAAAGGCGTTGTGCGGGATCCGCTCGTTCATATAGAAGTAATTGAGAAAGTTATTCTCTTTGCGCAGAGCATCGGACTTTTTGTGAAGGGACTGGATCATTCACCTGTAAAGGGACCGGAAGGGAATATCGAATACCTGCTGTATCTGACGCAGATCGCTAATGAAGCTGCCCGGGGAGCTGCGGATTTAGAATATATAAAAAAGACAGTTACAGCAGCACATGATGAGCTGGATCACTGATCGATACATGAGGACTGCCAAATGAGACATTTTTTTGTTGCTACCAATCCCGAGAAGGATAGAGACAGCAAATATACAAATAGAATAAAAAAATATCTTGAAGAAAAGGGATGCACCTGCCAAAGAAGTCCTGAAGGATGGAAGCTTGACGATCCGTTGAGAATACCTAAGGATACAGAATGCATTATAGTGCTTGGCGGCGACGGAACGCTTCTTCGTGTTGCCAGAAGTACACATATGCTGCAGATACCGCTGATAGGTATCAATTTAGGTACACTTGGGTATCTGACGGATATAAACAAAGAGGCCATATATCCCGCAATGGATAAGCTCATAAATGATGATTATGTTATTGAGCACCGTATAATGCTTTATGGCAAGATCATAAGGAACGGAGAAGTCATATTAAGAGACACTGCTCTTAATGATATAGTTATCAGCAGGGGCGGACATTCCAAGATGATATATCTTGAAAATTATGTCAACGGTCATATACTTAATAAGTTAAGGGCTGACGGCGTAATAGTGGCGACTCCGACCGGATCGACCGGATATTCCCTTTCAGCCGGAGGACCTATCATCGCCCCTGATGCAGATCTGCTGCTTTTGACCCCTCTTGCTCCTCAGTCTCTTATAGATAGAAGCGTCGTCATAAAATCGGAGAACGGGATCACGGTCAAATTGGGGCACAACAAGGGCGGCCCGTTCATCGCAACAGTAGTATTTGACGGTGATACCCAAATCGAGATCGAAAGCGGCGATGAGGTAGAGATAAAAAAGTCGAAGCGTGACACGCTGATTGCCAAGATCTCGGATTCCTCCTTCCTTGAAGTTTTATATACCAAGATGAATCCACAGGCGCTGACGGAGGTTATGAAATGAAGCTGTCAAGGCATGCTGAAATACTGAAGATCATAGAAGAATCGGATATAGAGACCCAGGCCGAGCTGGCCGACAGACTTAATAAAGCCGGATATTCTGTAACACAGGCTACAGTGTCCAGAGACATAAGGGAACTGAAGCTTGCTAAAGCTCCCCTGGAAAACGGCCATGTTCATTATATTGCGCCAAAGGAAGACGACCTTTCTATCAGAACGGGTTATGTTTTCAAAGCCTCAGTATTGTCTGTGGTCACTTCAGGCAATCTTCTTGTGATAAAGACGGCACCGGGTATGGCAATGGGTACGGCTGCCGCTCTTGATAAGTGGAACAATAAAAGAATAATAGGGACCATTGCCGGTGACGATACGATATTCTGCGCAGTTTCGGATGATTCTAATGCAGCAGAAGTTAAGAAAGAGCTTGAAAACTTTATTTCATCAATGTAAAGTTCACTTCCGGAAGAGAGTGAAAGGATAAAAATGCTTGTTGGTCTGCATGTAAAAAATATTGCCCTGATAGAAGAGGCTGATGTGGAATTCGGTGAAGGACTGAATGTCCTTACCGGTGAGACCGGAGCCGGGAAATCTTTGCTGCTCGGCTCTGTAAACCTGGCACTTGGGGCAAAGCTCACTTCGAATGTGATCCGTCACGGAGCACAGTCTGCTCTTGTGGAACTTATATTCAGTCTGGATAATGAAAAATCGGCAAAAGCGCTGGCAGAAGCCGGTTATGAGCCTGATGAAGGATCTGTTGTTATTACAAGAAAGATAACAGATAAAAAAAGTATATTCCGGATAAACGGAGAGACCTGTACGGCTCAGGCGGTCAAAGAGATCGCCGGAACCCTGCTGGATATCCACGGACAGCACGATCATCAGTCATTACTTTACCGTGACAGGCAGCTTACCATACTGGATGAATATGCCGGTGAGGAAGTAAAAAAGATCAAGAAAACCCTTTCGGAAGAATATGCCAAATATCAGTCGCTGAAAAGCGAGCTTTCAAAATATGATATAGACGAGGACGCCAGACTCCGTGAGATAGAGTTTCTGCAGTTTGAAACGGATGAAATAGAAAATGCTGCCATCGGTGAAAACGAGGAAGAACAGCTCACACTTCAGTACAGAAAAATGTCATCTGCAAGAAGCATTATTTCTTCACTTTCTGAAGTGTACAGGCTGACAGGAAATGACGACGGGGCCGGAGAACTCATTGGAAGGGCCATAAAGGAAATATCCGGTGTATCCGGTCTTGATGAGGAACTTTCACAGATCGATTCGTCGCTGCTTGACGCTGAAAGTCTTCTTTCAGACATCAACCATGCGGCTATGTCATTTATCGACAGCTTTACTTTTTCAGATGAAGAGTTTGCGGCGTGTGAAAAAAGACTGGATCTCATACACCACCTTCAGGCGAAATACGGCCGCACTACGGCTGATATATATGCATATCTCGAAAAAAACAGAAGCAGACTTGAATTTCTTTCGGATTATGCGGAACAGAAAGCAGCCCTTGAGAAAAAACTCCAAAAGGCTGAATCAGAATTAACGGACATTTACAGCAAACTTTCAGCTAAACGAAAAGAACAGGCCGCAAGACTGAAAGAGGGAATAATTTCAGAGCTTAAAGAATTGAACTTTCCTGACGTCAGATTTGACATTTTGTTCAGTGATAAAGCAGGTTTTCATAAAGACGGGGCCGATGACGTCGAATTCATGATCGCAGCGAATCCCGGTGAACCCATGCTTCCCCTTTCAAAAGTAGCTTCAGGCGGTGAACTTTCCAGGATCATGCTGGCCATAAAGACGATACTCTCAAAAAATGATCCTGTGGAGACCCTTATCTTCGATGAGATAGACACGGGAATCAGCGGACGCACCGCCGCAAAAGTAGCTGAGAAGCTGAAGAAAATCAGCAAGGGGCATCAGGTGTTATGTATAACACATCTTGCGCAAATAGCTGCTATGGCTGATAATCATTTTGTGATAGATAAAACCGTAAGGAATGATGAAACTTATACAAACATACACAAGCTTGGCAGCGAAGAGTCGCTCGAAGAGCTGGCACGTATCCTGGGCGGATCTGTTATTACGGATGCGGTCAGGAACAATGCAAAAGAACTCAAGGAAATGGCTTTGAAATTTTAAGCGGAGGAGAAATGATGCAGATTTTATATGACAGTACAAGAGGCGGAGAAAAAAATGTTACTGCCAGCCAGGCGATCTTAAAAGGGCTTGCGGACGACGGAGGACTTTTTGTACCGCAGAGCATTCCCGCACTTGATATCGATGTGCAGACACTGGCAGGTCTTACATACAAAGAGACAGCCTTTGAGGTCATGCGTCGACTGCTGACTGATTTTACGGAAGAAGAGCTTAAGTATTGCATTGAGAATGCATACGATGAAAAATTTGAAGTTCCGCAAGCTGCTCAGCTTCGAGACTGCGGCAGAGAAAGTTTTCTGGAGCTTTATCACGGAAAGACTATTGCATTTAAAGATATGGCGCTTTCCATACTTCCATATCTGATGACTACGGCAGCCAGGAAAAACGGCATGGATAAAGAGATAGTCATCCTTACCGCTACGTCCGGAGATACCGGAAAAGCTGCTATGGCCGGCTTTGCGGATGTACCCGGTACAAGGATCATAGTGTTCTATCCAAAAGACGGGGTAAGCCCTGTACAGGAACGACAGATGGTTACCCAAAAGGGAGATAATACCTGCGTTATTGCAGTTAAAGGCAATTTCGACGATGCACAGACCGGAGTCAAGATCATCTTCAATGATAAGGAAACGGCCAGGATCCTGGGTGAAGCAGGTTTTGTATTCAGCTCGGCTAATTCCATCAATATCGGCCGCCTGGTCCCGCAGGTAGTTTATTATGTCTGGTCATATGCACAGATGTTCAAAAACGGCAGAATTAAAGACGGAGAGAAGATCAATTTCGTCGTGCCTACCGGTAATTTCGGAAATATACTTGCAGCATATTATGCTTCGAAGATGGGTATATCTGTAAATCGTCTGATCTGCGCATCGAATGTGAATAATGTTCTTTTCGATTTCTTTTCTACAGGCGTATACGATAAGAACAGGGAGTTTATTCTCACATCTTCACCTTCCATGGATATTCTTGTATCCAGCAATCTTGAGAGGCTGATCTATGAATCTGCAGGGAATGATGCTGAGAAATGCTCTGAATTAATGGCGAAGCTCCGTACTGGCGGAGTTTATGAAATAACTGATGAAATGAAGAAAAACATGAGTCTCTTCACGGGAGAGTGGGCATCTGAAGAAGAATGTGATGAGGCCATCAAAAAATATTATAACGAATATGATTATGTTATCGATACACATACAGCCGTAGCTGCAGCTGCGTATAAAAAATATACGGAAAAGACCGGCGATGGCTCTATGACTGTTATAGCGAGTACTGCGAGCCCGTATAAATTTGCAAGAAGTGTACTGCATGCGATCGATGAAAAATATGATCAGTATAGCGATATGGAACAATTTGATATTCTTTCCGAGGTATCGAAGACGAAGCTTCCAGATGCAATAATCGAACTTAAAAACGCCGAAGTCAGACATAAGGATGTGATCGAAGCCGGCGAAATGAAAGATGCTATTCTTAAGAAACTCGGTATTATGTGATTTCAGTTATACAGGGGGGCGTAACAAGGGAACAGGTGATTTGTATAATATGGAGGGAAAATGGGAAACAGGATCTCTGCGATAAGTTTCAGCGAACATGGATTTAAATTTCAGGATTCTTTAAGAAAGGATATAGAACAATGGGCGGCGCTTCAGGACATGGAGACCGTCTGGTACTGTAAGGATAAAATAGGATTTGGAGTCGAAGGGTACATCCCGGTAATGGGTCCCACCAAAGAGTGGGCTGCGGACCGGTTTGAGGATTCCGATATAATTATATTTTTCTGTACCGTTGCAAAAGCGGTAAGGAACTTCGGACCATCTATGAAAGGACACATTTCAGATCCGGCCGTACTTGCTATCGATCAGCAGGGCCGGTTCAGTATCCCCGTTCTGTCAGGAAAAAAAGGGGAAGCTTATGAGTTATCATTATGGCTTAAGGAAAAAGCAGGGATAACCGCCGTAAACTCAGGCGAAGAAGGAGTGGAATACGGTTTTTCTGTTGAAAAATACGCCGAAAGAAATAATATGGTTATTTCCAACGCCAATTACGCCAAGGAAATATCGGCAGCTCTCGATTCAGGCGAGAAGATATGTTTTTATACAAATCTGCCTGTTAAGGGCGATCTTCCGGAAGGTTTCGACTGGGCGCAAAAAGGACCACTTGGCATAAATTTAAGCCCGTCTTACCGTAATGCATATTTCGAGCACACTCTCTGGCTGATCCCTAAGTGTGTGGAAATAGGTATTTCGATAGATGAAACTGTTGTTCCGCGCGATATCGAAAACGAATTAAATGATCTGTTAAAGGAGCTCAGTATCTATCCCGAGTCCATAAGCAGCATCAACGCTGTAGAAAGTGGAAATCTTCTTCCGCTGCAGTCTTTATGCGAAAACAATGATTATCCATATAATATTTGCAGCGCAGATGAGATCGATGTTTTAAAATCGGCGTTTCCCGGAAAAGAACTTTATGAGCTTGCCGCCGTTAAATGCGGAAACGCGAGACTGATCGGCAGTTCCTCGAAAAGAAAAGGTATAGCTGTTGCAGCTGCCTTGAAAAGGGTCTATCTGGAATTTTAAGGAGCGATATAACAATATATGTCAGAAAAACTGCCAGAAGTCGAGCTTTATACAGACGGCTCCGCCCGGGGAAATCCTGACGGCCCGGGGGGATACGGCTATGTCCTTCGTTTTCGCGATTCCAAAGGAGGACTCCACGAAAAAGAAGGTTCTAAAGGCTTTGTAAGAACGACTAATAACAGGATGGAGCTTATGGCTGCCATTGCCGGGCTTTCAGAGCTTTTGAAGCCCTGTAAAATAACGTTATATTCCGATTCACAATACCTTGTTAAAGCATTTAATGAGCACTGGATAGATTCCTGGGTAAAAAAAGGTTGGAAGCGTGGGAAAAATGAACAGGTAAAAAATGTCGATCTCTGGAAAAGGCTTTTAAAGGCGGCAGAGCCGCATGAGATCACCTATGTATGGGTAAAGGGGCATGCCGACAACCCATTGAACGAAAGATGCGATAAACTTGCCACATCTGCCGCCGACGGCAACGATCTGTCGGAAGATGATGGCGCAGCGGGATAAAAACAGAGAGAAGGAAATCTTTATATCATGTTGGATTCAGCATTGGTTTTAGGTCAGCAGCTTGTGATCATGGCTATATATATGGCCGTTGGTTTTATCATATTTAAACTTAAGATCGTAAACGAGGAATCGACCAGGCATCTGACAACTATATGTCTGTATGTGATCACTCCGCTTCTGACGCTTTCATGCTTCAATTTTGAATATGATCCCGTTACCCTTGGCCGCTTTTTCCTGGCTATCGGAATAGGAATCGTGGTTCTTGCCGTAGGTATAGCGTTTTCGTATTTTGCATTCATCAGATGCAATAAGAAAATGGTAGCATCGGAAAGATTCGGCATAGTTTTCAGTAATTCCGGATTTTTGGGCGTACCGCTTATGATCCATCTGTTCGGCCCGATCGGAGGCTTTTACGGGTCGGCGTTTGCCATTTCTTTTAATATACTTAACTGGACTTTCGGCGTTTCTATATTAGGAAGAGCCAAAAAAGAAAAGGGGATACTGGGCATTTTAAAGCTTTTTAACAATCCGTTCTTTTACTGCCTGGGGATCGGACTTGTCATGTATATAACACAGCTGCACTTCCCTTATGTCGTACAATCGGTAGTTGACAATATCGGAGCCATGACCAGCCCGATGGCAATGATGGTGAGCGGTATGTATCTTGCACAGGCCAATGTATTCAAAGCCTTTACCGATCCGAGGATCTACTATATCTGCTTTTTCAGACTGATCGCGGTTCCGGTGGCTGTACTTGGAATATTGAAACTACTGGGACTGGATCATACACTGGCGCTTTGCATGATGGTCGCAGCTGCTGCACCTATGGCTGCAACAACGGTATTTTTCTCAAATGATATGCCCGAGAGGCTGAAGCGCTCGAGAGGACTGTTCCTGGTAAGCAGTATTCTTTCAATTATTACCATGTCTGTCATTATCGGGATATCGAGTATCGTTTTATAACAATATATTAACTGGCGCGATCGATAGTGCTAAATATCATACAGCTGTCAAGATAAAATGCTTGACAGCTGTTTTTATTTAATGTATTATGTGCTGGTGTCCGTGAAAGAGGCGGTAAACTATGGAGAAGTTTGTAGAGCATACATATTTATATGATTTTTACGGCGAACTGCTTACGGAACATCAAAGGCAGATATATGAATCAGTTATCTTTGATGATCTGTCCCTTGCAGAAGCTGCGGTAGATCTGAATATTTCACGTCAGGGAGTGCACGATATAATTAAAAGATGCAATGCTTCACTGGAATCATATGAATCCAAGCTGCACCTTGTGGAAAAATTTCTTGCACTCAAGAAAAAAGCCGAAGAGATCAAACGCCTCGCTGCTGAAAATGGCGATATGAACAAGATAGAGGCAATAGCCGGCGAGATAATAGAAGAGCTCTAAACTTTCCGGTCCGACTGAAGAAACGTAAAACCGCCTGCCGGTAATTAATAAACAGAGGAAATATAATGGCTTTTGAAAGTCTTTCCGAAAAACTGCAGAATGTATTTAAAAAGCTGAGAGGCAAAGGCCGTCTTACCGAAGCTGATGTTAAAGCAGCGCTTAAGGAAGTTAAGATGGCTCTTCTGGAGGCCGATGTAAACTTCAAGGTCGTAAAACAGTTTACAAAGTCAGTGGAAGAAAAGGCTGTCGGAGCTGATGTACTTGAAGGACTCAATCCCGGGCAGACAGTAATTAAGATCGTTAACGATGAACTTATCCGTCTCATGGGTGAAGAGGGCGCTGAAATAAAGCTTCGTCCATCCAATGAGATCACCGTGATAATGATGGCCGGACTTCAGGGCGCGGGTAAGACTACGACAACGGCTAAGCTGGCATCCAAGTTTAAATCTTCAGGCAGAAAACCGCTGCTTGTTGCCTGCGACGTTTACAGACCTGCAGCCATTAAACAGCTCGAGGTCAATGCAGCCAAGGTAGGAGTTGAAGTTTTCTCAATGGGAGATAAAAAGTCTCCCGTGGACATTGCCAAGGCCGCTTACGAGCATGCATTACACAGCGGATACAACCTGATCATCATCGATACCGCAGGCCGTCTGCATATAGATGATGAGATGATGCAGGAGCTGGCCAATATTAAAGAAGCCCTGAATGTTGACTATACGGTGCTTGTCGTCGACGCCATGACAGGACAGGATGCAGTAAATGTCTCCGAGTCATTTGAGCAGCAGGTTGGTATCGACGGAGTCGTCCTTACAAAGCTGGACGGCGATACAAGAGGCGGTGCGGCTCTGTCTATAAGGGCTGTATGCGGAAAGCCTATTCTCTATGTCGGAATGGGTGAAAAAACAGAGGATCTGGAACAGTTCTATCCAGACCGTATGGCATCTCGAATCCTCGGTATGGGTGATGTCATGAGCCTTATAGAAAAGGCTCAGGCAGCTGTCGATGAAGAAAAAGCCATGAAGCTGGCCGACAAGGTAAAAAAAGCTTCATTTGACTATAATGACTATATCGACAGCATGGATCAGATGAAAAAGATGGGCGGCCTCGGCAGCATTTTGAATATGATCCCCGGACTGGGGCTTAAGTCTAAAGATCTGGGTTCGATGATAGACGAAAAAAGCATGGCCAGGCAGGAAGCCATCGTAAGATCCATGACTCCGAAAGAAAGAGCCAACCCGGATCTGATAAACCCTTCCAGAAAAGCCAGGATCGCAAAAGGCTGCGGCCTTTCGATGGATGAAGTCAACCGTTTCATCAAGCAGTTCAACGAAACACGTAAAATGATGAAAAAGATGCCCGGAATGATGAAGGGCAAAGGTAAAAAAGGTATGATGGGCGGCCTCGGATTACCGTTCTGAGGAGCTTTTCTAAATACAAAAAATTCAATTTTTAATTAATGGAGGAATCAAAAAATGGCAGTAAAAATCCGCTTAAAGAGAATGGGTAAAAAGAGGTCACCTTACTATCGTATCGTAGTCGCTGACGCAAGATCTCCGCGTGACGGCAGATTTATCGAAGAGATCGGAAAATATGATCCGAACCAGGAACCCAGCACATTTTCAGTAGATGAAGAAGCAGCAAAAAAATGGCTTGCAAACGGCGCTCAGCCCACAGAAACAGTTGCCAAGATCTTTAAGCTGGCTGGAATAGAGAAATAAGACCTTACCCGCTTTTATAAGCAGAAACGGAGACAGTAAATGAGAGAATTAGTCGAATTTATCGCGAAATCTCTGGTTGATAATCCGGACGAAGTTGTTGTGACTGAACATGAGACAGACGACGAGATCCTCGTTGAACTCAGGGTCGCAGCTGCGGATATGGGTAAGGTTATAGGCAGACAGGGCCGAATTGCAAAAGCAATACGCGCTGTTGTCAAGGCAGCCTCTTCCAACAGTGATAAAAAAGTATCTGTTGAGATATTAGGATAATAATGGAGAAATTCCTTAAAATCGGAGTAATAACAAGTACCCACGGGCTTCGCGGTGAGGTCAAGGTCTATCCTACTACTGATGATCCGAAAAGGTTCAGCGATCTTGAGTCGGTGTTCCTTGATGAAGCTCATGACCGGAGAATACTTAAAATCGAGTCTGTCAAGTATTTCAAACAGATGGTCATACTGAAGTTTGAAGGTCTTGACAGAATAGAAGATGTCGAAGGCATGAAGCATTACGAGCTTTACGTGGACAGAGAACATGCCGTTCCTCTTGAAGAGGGTGAGTACTATATAGCGGATCTTATAGACATGGAGGTCCGTCTGACAGACGGCACTACCTTCGGCATTTTAAAGGATGTTATGGAGACAGGAGCCAACTTCGTATATATCGTGGATTCAAAAGAGCATGGAGAAGTGCTTATACCTGCGATTCCTCAATGCATAAAGTCCGTCGATATAGAGAAGGAAGTAATGATCGTAAGTCTGCTTCCCGGGCTCTTAGACCTGTAAATATTTTAAAAGACGCAGCAGCCTGGTAAAGGAGTATATCAATTCCCGTTACCACATTGCAGCCAAAGGCTGAAGCTTCGCGGAGCAGTTTGGTGTTAAGCGGATAATAAACGATATCCGCTACCGTATGATCAGGACGAAGCAGATAAGGATCCGGAACCACACTTTCATTATGATCCGGGTACCTGCCCTTATATGATGCGTTTACTACTATGTTGCTGCATGAAAGATCATATTCCACACACGCAATATCTGCCGGATCATGTATCGTGATCCGGCAATTTGTTTTTACGGCAAGTTTATAGGACAATTTTGCGGCGGAGGTAATACGCGGATCCGAAGGATCTGCGATCATGAAAACAGCTGCAGCACCGGATAGAGCGCATTTGCTGCAGATGGCAAGGGCGGTTTCGCCGCAGCCAAATATCGTAATACAGCTGTCCTTTAATTTTACGCCTGCTTTTTCAACTGCATGTTTAAAGGCGTATCCCTTTGTATTATACCCGGTAAGCATACCGTCTTTTATCAGAACCGCATCGGCATAGTTTACCGCACGCGCAGTCGGATTCAGTTTATCGCACAGATAAGCCGTTACGGCTTTCCCCGGAGACGTGACATTAAAACCGCAGAAGCCCATAAGCTTCAGTTCGTCAAGAAGAGAAGGGAATTCGTTCTTTCTGACGTCGAAAGACTCATATACATAATTCAGGCCATACAGTCGATAAAGCGCATTCATGGCATCCGGCAGAAGTGAATTCTCGACAGGATGACCCAGAAGGCCGGTGAAAACTGTTGTCGTGTTGTTCTGTAAGCTTTTAGTCATGTTATATAAAAGTTTCCTCGATATTAGTAGACATAATGTGAGCGATCTTTATTATAGAGATTTATCCTGAAAAGTAAATTAATATTTTGATTATGGCGACAGATCAACGCATTAATGATATATGAAATCATAGATGCTTTAATGTCAACATGCCTTTGAATCAGCGAAAAATATTGTGAAATATGCTGGCTTGTGATATGCTAAATCAGATTAAATATTTATGAGGAAATATATGGATACAGAGCTCAGGGATCTTCTCTTTTCAGTGAAAAACGGAGATACATCAGTTGACGAGGCGCTTTTAAAACTGAAAAAGCAGCCATATATAGATATCGGCTTTGCCAAGATCGATATGCACAGGAAACTGCGCACAGGTCAGGCCGAAATGATCTACGGGGCCGGCAAGACAGCGGAGCAGATATCGGGGATCCTTACTGCAATGAAGGAGAACGGCCAGGACAGAGTGATCATTACCCGGCTGTCGGAGGATAAAGCTGACGAAGTCGCCAAAGAGCATGAGATCAGGTATGTGAAAAATGCTTCCATAGCAGTGATGGGGGATATGCCGGAGCCTGACGGTACAGGAAAGATCGTTATTGCGACCGGCGGAACCAGCGACATCCCGGTTGCCGAGGAAGCCGCAATTACCGCGGAGATGCTTGGCAACGAAGTCGTAAGGCTTTACGATGTAGGAGTTGCCGGCCTTCACCGGATGCTTGATCATCTGGATGAGCTTATGACCGCAACTGTAATAATAGCAATAGCCGGAATGGAGGGAGCACTTGCAAGCGTCATTGGCGGAGTAGCTGAATGTCCTGTGATAGCTGTTCCTACAAGCGTTGGATACGGCGCTTCTTTCGGCGGAGTATCTGCACTTTTATCAATGCTTAATTCCTGCGCGAGCGGCGTTTCAGTTGTAAATATTGACAATGGATTCGGGGCCGGATTTCTCGCTAACAGGATCAACCATATAAAGGGAGCAAAATGAAGATATTATATATTGACTGTGGTATGGGCGCGGCCGGAGATATGCTTACGGCTGCCCTGACAGAGCTCCTTCCGGACAGGGAAAGCTTTTTGAAAAAACTCAAAGATGCAGCGCCTGACTGCATAGAATACAATCTGCTGCCTTCTGAAAAATGCGGTATACAGGGATCGCATATGTCCGTTTTTATTCACGGAGAAGAAGAGTCAGAGGAAATGCATGATCATAATCATGAAAATGAGCACGGGCATTGCGATATGCATGAGCATGACCATGGACATCATCATAGCCATGCCGGTATGGAGGATATAAAGGAACGACTGAACTGCTTTGATATTCCGGAATCCGTTAAACAGGATGTCCTTGCAGTATATGAAATAATCGCAGAAGCAGAAAGCGCAGTGCATGGCGTACCTGTAAAAGAGATACATTTTCATGAGGTGGGAAGCATGGATGCGCTGGCGGATATAGCCGCCGTATGCATGCTGATGAAAGAAATATCACCAGATAAAGTCATTGCATCTCCGGTCCATACAGGAAGCGGTACTGTAAGATGTGCGCACGGCATCCTGCCGGTACCGGCGCCTGCGACAGCGCGCATTCTCGAAGGTATTCCGATATATGGCGGTGAGATAAAGGGAGAATTATGCACGCCTACCGGTGCAGCTCTCCTTAAGTATTTCGTCAATGAGTATGGCGCCATGCCGGTCATACAGGTCCAAAAGATCGGATACGGCATGGGCAAAAAGGATTTTGAACGCGCTAATTGCGTGCGCGTAATGTTAGGTGAAAGCGGGATCGGAAAGGACGACGTTTATGAACTTTCCTGCAATCTCGATGATATGACCGGAGAAAGCATTGGATTTGCGATGGAACGAATTCTGGAAGCGGGCGCCAAAGATGTTTATACTGTTCCGATCGGCATGAAGAAATCCCGCCCGGGAATTATGCTCTGTGCTATATGCAGTGAAGATAAAAGAGGAGAGGTCGCTGAAACGATCTTACGTCACACCACGACTATCGGCGTTAGAGAAGCGCATTTCAACAGATATGTGCTTGACAGAGAGTTTTCCCAGGCAGAAACGCCATATGGAACGATCCAGATAAAAACCAGCAAAGGGTACGGTACTGAAAAATGCAAGGCTGAATTCGACGATGTCTCACGTCTTGCCAAAGTAAACGGTCTTACCCTGGATGAGATAAAAAAATCGGTGAATAAATAATGGAACTTGAAAAACAGCTTGATTACATAAAAAAATGTCAGGAGATCGTCAGAAGGTCTGCCGCCTTGAAAGGCAGACCTCTGACTTTTTATATTGAAACATTCGGCTGCCAGATGAATGAGAGAGATTCCGAGAAGCTCCGCGGAATACTCGAAGAGATCGGCTATGAACGCGGAGAAGGCGAAGAGTCCGATGTTGTCCTGTACAACACCTGCACAGTCCGTGAGAACGCAAATACACGCGTCTACGGACGTCTTGGTAAGCTTTCAAGTATAAAAAAAGGATCGCCGGATATGATCATCGGCCTTTGCGGCTGCATGATGCAGGAAGAACAGGTCGTCGAAAAGATAAAGAAAGACTTTAAGTTTGTAGATATAGTTTTCGGAACTCACAACATCTATGTTCTTGCTGAGCTTCTGTATAAAACACTGACTGAGAAAAAACAGATCATTGACGTGAGAGAGAAAGCGGATGAGATCGTGGAAGATCTGCCGGCGGACCGCACATACTTTTTCAAATCCGGCGTTAATATCATGTATGGCTGCGATAACTTCTGCAGTTACTGTATCGTGCCGTATGTGAGAGGAAGGGAAAGAAGCAGGGAGGCCAGGGATATCCTGAGGGAGTGTGAACGTCTTGCAAAAGACGGCGTACGTGAGCTCATGCTTCTCGGGCAGAATGTAAATTCCTATGGAAAGAATCTGGATAATGGGATCAGCTTCGCTGAGTTACTGAAAGAAGTCTGCCGCGTGGACGGTATCGACCGGGTTCGTTTTATGACCTCTCATCCTAAAGATCTTTCTGATGAGCTTATAAAGGTCATGGCGGAGGAAGAAAAGGTATGTCGCCATCTGCATCTCCCCATGCAGTCAGGCAGCAGCAGGATCCTGAAAGCAATGAACCGGAGATACAGTAAGGAAGATTATCTTGATCTTGTCGGCAGGATCAGAACTGCAATGCCGGACATTTCGCTTACCACGGATATTATTGTCGGATTTCCAACGGAAACGGAAGAGGATTTTCTTGAGACGCTGGACGTGGTAGACAAGGTCGGATTTGACAGTGCCTTTACCTTTATATATTCCATAAGATCAGGCACGCCTGCAGCTAAAATGGAGCAGGTGGATGAAGCCGTTATAAAAGACCGCTTTGACAGACTACTGAAACTTGTGCAGGAAAGAGCTGCCGAAAGATGTGCCAGGTTTGAAGGGCGGACCATGGATGTGCTTGTGGAATCGGTCAACAGGCAGGATAAGGATCTGGTTACAGGGCGGATAAGCAACAATCTTGTAGTCCATTTTGACGGGGATGAAAGTCTTATAGGGAAGATCGTTCCTGTTAAAATGGAAGAATGCAAAGGATTTTATTATATCGGCAAAAGAGCATGAAAGAGGAAATAAAATGCCTTTATCACCAATGATGCAGCATTATATGCAGATGAAAGAACAGTATCCCGACAGTCTGATGTTCTACAGGCTCGGCGATTTCTACGAAATGTTCTTTGATGATGCGAAAACAGCTTCAAAAGAGCTTGAACTTACACTTACGGGCAGAGACTGCGGACTTGAAGAACGCGCTCCGATGTGCGGCGTTCCTTTCCATGCTGCCGATACTTATATTGCAAGACTGGTAGAAAAGGGATATAAAGTTGCGATCTGCGAACAGGTGGAAGACCCCAGGGAAGCCAAGGGTATGGTCAAACGCGAGGTCACAAGGGTAGTGACGGCAGGCACCATAACCGATCAGGCCGGTCTGATAGACAATAAGAACAATTATATCCTTTCCATATTCGTATCCTCACGAAATGCGGGGATCGCCGCTGCAGACATATCGACCGGAAGATGTATGGTAACGGAAACGGAAAGTCCCGAAAAGCTTACAGATGAACTTAATAAATTCATGCCAAGCGAACTGATATGCAACAGCGAAACTCTTCTGGGATGGCTTAATGCTGATCTTCTCCGCGAAAAAATGAATATTCTGGTCACCGAGCTTCCGGATCGTTATTTTGACGATAAGACGTGCGAAGAGGCGCTTTGCGCACAGTTTAACTGTTCTGCCGTAAATGGTCTTGGTATCTCGGATATGAAATTCGGGACGGCTGCCTGCGGCGCTTTATTCGGATATCTTTTTGATACGCAGAAAAGCCATATAGGACAGATCACGGGCATTACGCCTTATTCGGTTGATGATTTCATGATCATTGACAGCTATACAAGGAGAAACCTGGAGCTTACCGAAACGATACGCGACAAATCAAGAAGAGGTTCGCTTTTATGGGTGCTTGACAGATCGCGTACGGCCATGGGCGCAAGAAAGCTGCGCGGAATGTTAGAGCAGCCTCTTAAGGATATTAAAAAGATCAACAGGCGGCTGGATTCCGTGGAAGCGCTTACGTCTCAGCCAATGCTGCGCGATGAGGCAAGGGAATACTTGGGCTCTGTTTACGATATGGAACGCCTGCTTTCAAGGATCGCCAACAATACGGCAAATCCCAGAGACCTTCTTGCCTTTAAATCATCACTTGAAAACCTTCCGTTCATAAGGCAGATACTCTGTAATTTCGACGATGAACTGCTGAAAGAGATAAGCGGCGATCTGGATCCGCTTGAAGATATTTGTGACCTTTTAAGCAGCGCTATCGACGATGATCCTCCGATATCACTTCACGACGGCGGGATCATTAAAGCAGGCTTTAATGAGCAGGTCGATCATTACAGAAATGCAAAAAGCCAGGGCAAGCAGTGGCTGCTCGAGCTTGAAGAGAACGAAAAAGAACGCACACAGATCCCTAAACTTCGTATAAAGTACAACAGGGTCTTCGGATATTACATCGAGGTAACCAATTCTTTCAAAGATAAGGTCCCGGAGGATTATATCAGACGGCAGACCCTTGCCAACGCAGAACGCTACACGATGCCAAGGCTTAAAGAGCTTGAAAGCGATATACTTGGAGCCGAGGAAAAGCTTACTGTGCTGGAATACAATCTTTTCTGCGACATAAGGGATAAGATTTCAGAACACATAGGACGTATCCAGGGTACGGCCAATGCTGTCGCGATGCTGGACGCTTTATGTTCGCTTTCCCATGTAGCCATGAAGAACAGATATGTCCGGCCCTCGCTTAATTCGAAAGGAATTATCGACATTAAGGAAGGCCGCCATCCGGTGGTGGAACAGTTATCAGGCGGCGAAATGTTTATTCCAAATGATACCTATCTGGACAGAGTAAGCAGTATCGATGTAATCACCGGACCTAATATGGCGGGAAAATCCACATATATGCGTCAGAGTGCACTTATTGTGCTGATGGCTCAGGTGGGTTCTTTCGTACCGGCCAAAAGTGCGGATATCGGCATCTGTGACCGTATATTCACCCGTGTGGGGGCAAGCGATGACCTTTCATCCGGACAAAGCACCTTTATGGTCGAAATGACAGAGGTCGCGAATATTCTGAGGAATGCTACTGATAAAAGCCTGTTGATCCTCGATGAAATAGGGAGAGGTACCAGTACTTTCGATGGCCTGTCGATCGCATGGTCGGTAATTGAGTATATTTCAGAATATATTAAGGCAAAAACCTTATTTGCGACCCATTACCATGAACTTACAGAACTGGAAGGCAAGATATCCGGCGTACGCAATTTCTGTATTGCGGTGAAAGAGCAGGGCGATGATATCGTTTTCCTCAGGAAGATCATCAGGGGCGGAGCCGACAAAAGCTACGGTATCCAGGTGGCCCGACTTGCCGGAGTACCCGAAAGGGTTCTGGAAAGGGCAAAAGAGCTTGTTGAGCAGCTGCTCGACGCAGATATTACCGAGACCGTAAAGGAGATCGCCACGAAGGCTCCCGAAGCAATAAAAGAAGAAACTTATGAGCAGCTTTCGCTGTTTGAAGGAAGCTCTGATAAGGAAATTATAAATGAGCTGGCGTCGGCAGATCTGACGACCACAACGCCGCTTGAAGCTTTGAACTTATTATACAGATTACAAAATGAGATCAAGATAAGATCATGAGCAGGATAGAAGTATTAGATAAAAAAACGATAGATTCCATAGCGGCCGGTGAAGTGGTCGAAAGACCCGCATCTGTGGCTAAAGAGCTTGTTGAGAACTCGATAGATGCCGGTGCGACGGTCATTACGGTCGAGATCAAAAACGGAGGGAAATCGCTTCTGCGTGTGACCGATAACGGCTGCGGGATACCTGAAGATCAGGTAAAACTTGCATTTTTACGACATGCTACCAGCAAGCTTCGCAGCATAGATGAACTTACGTATATCCATTCACTGGGATTCCGCGGAGAAGCGCTTTCGAGTATTTCTGCAGTATCGCAGGTCGAGCTGATCACCCGGACTGAAGACCATATCGAAGGTACGAGATACGTTATCGAAGGTGGAACTGAAAAGGCGTTCGAACAAGTCGGCGCGCCCTGCGGAACTACGTTTATAATGAAAAACCTGTTTTTCAATACGCCTGCCAGAGAAAAGTTTCTCAGATCCGCCCTTACTGAAGGAAATGCGGTAGCGTCATATATGGAGCAGCTGGCGCTTTCACATCCGGATATTTCCTTTAATTTCATTTCCGACGGCCGACAGAAAATATATACATCCGGTTCCGGAGATCTTAAGGAATGTATATACCGTATCTACGGCAGGGAGATCACGAACCAGCTCATAGAGGTGGACAGCAGGGATGGTGCGGTTACCATATACGGCTTCATCGGAAGGCCGGAGATATCCCGCGGAAACCGTAATTTTGAAAACTTTTTTATTAACGGCAGATATGTAAAAAACAATATCATATCATCAGCTCTTGAAGAAGCGTACAGAGGGCATCTTATGCAGCACAGATATCCCTTTACACTTCTTGATATTAAGATGGACCCTGAAAAGGTCGATGTGAACGTGCATCCCGCTAAAATGGAGGTGCGTTTTTCGGATCAAAGAGAGATCTTCGATTCTGTGCGCGACATCATTGAGCGTGCACTTATAAAAAATGAAGAAGTACCATCTGTACCTGCCGCATATATCGGAAACAAAACCGTGCAGCCTGCAATTAAGCAGCCTGAAGCATATAAACCTTTTATAGAACCCTTATATCTTAACGAGCAGAAAGCTGATTATAAAAATGAAACTTCCACTGAGAAAACAGTTTCTGTTTCACAGGATCCAAGACCGGTAAGATATCCGGAAGCATTTGAGAAAAACAGATCTGAAAAGACCAAAGAGAGCGAGCCGAAGATCGAGATCAATGAGATAGTCCGCGAGAAACAGCTTTCATTTTTTGACGAAGAAAACAAGGATGATATTAAATTCCGTATAATCGGTCAGGTATTCAGGACTTTCATCCTTATCGAATATAACGATCTTTTCTATATCATTGACCAGCATGCAGCGCACGAGAAGGTCATGTATGAAAAGATAATGCGTCAGCTTCGTGAAAGCCGGATCACCACACAGTATCTGATGCCTGCGAAGCTTGCTGTGCTGACCGCTAAGGAAGATGAGCTCCTTCGCCAGAATCTTGACAGATTCACAGCCCTGGGATTTGAAGTGGAGCCTTTTGAAGGCCGGGAATGGCGGATCACCGGAGTGCCGGCAAATCTCTATATAGATGATCCGGGAGAGCTTTTCAAGGAAGTGCTTGACGGCCTTGAAAGTCAGTCCGGAACGAACGATATGCTGCTTGACAAGATGGCTTCCCGTGCCTGCAAGGCTGCTGTAAAGGCAAATAACAGTCTTTCGGATGAGGAGATAAAGGCTCTTGTGAATGATCTTTTAAAGCTTGACGATCCTTACCATTGTCCGCATGGCAGGCCGACGCTGATCTCAATGTCGCATTATGAACTTGATAAAAAGTTCAAAAGGATAGTCTGATGAAAAAACCTCTTATCGTTGTGACGGGGCCGACAGCCGTCGGAAAAACAGCTGTCTCCGTAATGCTGGCGAAAAGAATAAACGGATCGGTGATCTCAGCTGATTCCATGCAGGTCTATAAAGGTATGGATATAGGCTCAGCGAAGGTCACGCAGGAAGAAATGCAGGGCGTTGCACATTATCTTATAGATATACTTGACCCTAAGGATGAGTTTAATGTCTATATCTTCAAAAAAATGGCGGAAGAGGCAATCTCTGATATTTACGCCAGGGGAAAGATTCCAGTGATCGCCGGAGGAACAGGCTTTTATATACAGGCCCTTCTTTATGATATCGATTTTACCGAGACTGATGAGGATGAAGAAGCACGGTCTGAAATGCGGAAATTCGCAGATCGATACGGAACGAGGGCGCTTCATGACAAATTGCGTATGGTAGATCCTGCTTCAGCAGATGCGATACATGAAAATAATGTAAAACGCGTGATAAGAGCCCTGGAATATTACGAAAAGACCGGCAGGAGGATTTCCGAGCATAACGAGGAACAAAGGTCAAATGTTTCTCCTTATGATTTTGAATACTTTGTAATCAATGATGAGCGAGCCGTTCTTTACGATCGTATAAACAAAAGGGTAGATGAAATGATAAGCGCCGGACTTGAGGCCGAGGTCAGGGCGCTTTACGATGCCGGGATGAGGGAAGAAGATATTTCCATGAAAGGCATTGGATACAGAGAATTCTTTCCATATTTTGAAGACAGGATCACCTTAAATGATGTTATAGAGAACATCAAAGCTGATACAAGGCATTTTGCAAAACGGCAGCTGACCTGGTTCAGGCGGGAACGCGATGTGAAATGGATAGACATGAGAGAATTCGGCCGGGATAAAGAAAAAATCACCGATTATATGATATCGGTTGCAAAAAAAGACGGACTGATCGGAGAACAGATATGAATCTGGAAAAACAATATGAAAAAATGGGTATTTCGCCCGAGGTATACAGCTTCTGTGAAAATATATGGGAGAGTCTTAAGGCACGTTTTGACAAGATAGATGAAACAGCTGAATACAACCAGTTGAAGGTGCTACAGGGCATGAGAGACTGTCATGTGAGCGAAGCATGCCTGTATCCTTCCAGCGGATATGGATATAACGATATTGGAAGAGATACTCTTGAAGCGGTCTACGCAAGGGTCTTCGGCACCGAAGATGCTTTGGTCAGACCGTTAATAGCCTGCGGTACGCATGCTTTGTCTATAGCCTTAAGCGGAAACCTGCGTCCGGGAGACGAACTTTTATGCCCGGCAGGAAAGCCTTATGATACGCTGGAAGAAGTGATAGGGATAAGACCTTCTGTTGGCTCTCTGGCCGAATACGGCGTAACATACCGCCAGGTAGATCTTTTGCCTGACGGAGATTTCGACTATGAGAATATAAAAAAGGCAATAAATGAAAAGACGAAGCTGGCTGCGATCCAAAGATCCAAAGGCTATCAGACAAGGCCTTCGTTTTCAGTTGAAAGTATAGGTAGGCTCATAGCTTTTATAAAGGAGATAAAGCCTGATATCATCGTAATGGTGGACAACTGCTATGGTGAGTTCACTGAACGGACTGAGCCCTCCGAGGTCGGAGCGGATATGATAGTCGGTTCACTGATAAAGAATCCGGGCGGCGGTCTTGCTCCTATAGGCGGATATATCGCAGGAACTAAGGAATGCGTCGAAAGAGCAGCTGTAAGACTTACTACGCCCGGGCTTGGAAAAGAAGTTGGTGCTTCTATAGGCGTAAACAAGGATTTCTTTCAGGGATTCTTCCTGGCGCCTGTCGTTTCGGCAGCTGCCCTTAAAGGAGCCATATTCGCAGCCAACATTTATGAAAGGCTTGGCTTTGATGTGATACCGGACGGAACAGAAGAACGTCATGATATTATCCAGGCGGTTACATTTGGAAAACCGGAAGGCGTTATCGCATTCTGCCAGGGGATTCAGAATGCCGCCCCTGTCGATTCCTTTGTAAGCTGTGAACCATGGGATATGCCCGGGTATGATTCTAAGGTCATAATGGCGGCAGGCGCTTTTGTCCAGGGATCGTCCATAGAGCTGAGTGCAGACGGACCTATAAAGGAACCTTACGCTGTTTATTTCCAGGGGGGAATAACGACCTGGCATGCGAAGTTCGGAATAATGAATTCCCTGCAGAAGATAGTTGAAGCCGGTCTCGTTGCGAAGGAGTCTTTGAAATGAATGAGATAATTATTATAGGCGGCGGTGCTTCAGGCTTTATAGCTGCGATAATGGCGGCGCGCGAAGGATCAAAAGTCACGATTCTTGAAAAGAACGACAAACCTCTGAAAAAGCTGCTGCTGACCGGTAATGGAAAATGTAATATCTCTAATCTTCGCGGAGATGCCGACTCATTCAGATCGAATCTGCCGGACAGGGCGAGGACGCTTTATGAGAGGTTCAATATAGTAGATACCTTTGCTTTTTTCGAAAGGCTGGGCATTTACATGACAGAGAAAGAAGGACGGGCGTATCCTGCGTCCGAAAGCGCTGCAAGTGTTGCAAAACTGCTTTCATTGGAAGCAGCGTCGTTGGGAATCAAAGTTAAGACCAATCAGAATGTATTTGATATAAGAAAAGACGGCGACAGGTTTATTGTTGCAACAGAAGGATGGGATTACAGCGCTGACAAGGTTATAATATCATGTGGCACGAATGCTTCAGTCGATAATGCCGAAAGACTGATTTCGGAAACGATCGCAATAAAATACGGAATAAAACACCATAAATATCTTCCGGCGCTTACAAAGCTTTACGGGGAAGGAGACTATCTCGAAAAGTGGGCCGGAGTACGAACTTTCGGAATAGTAAAGATGTTCTGTGACGGTCAATATGTTACGGAAGATTATGGTGAACTGCAGCTTGTAAATACAGGGGTTTCAGGCATACCGGTCTTCCAGATATCCAGATATGCAAATATAATGCTTTACAGAGACCGGAAGGTCAAACTTGAGATCGATTTCTTTCCTGACTGCGATGATGAAATGTTTAAGGAGATAATAGAGAAGATCAGAACGAACGCACCCTATAAATCCGTGAAGGATTCACTGATCGGTCTGTTACCGGAAAGACTTGTAGGCGCTTTGATCAGAGAAGATTTTTCGATCGATCGTATCGTACGTACAATAAAGCATTTTGAATTCCCGCTGACTGCCGGATCTAAGATCCATGAATCTCAGGTCTGTTCGGGCGGTATAGATCTTGACGAGATCAGCGATGATTTTGAATGTATTAAGGTTCCCGGTCTGTATTTAACGGGAGAAGCTCTTGATGTTGACGGCGCCTGCGGCGGATTCAATCTGCAATGGGCATGGTCGTCAGGGGCGGCAGCAGGAAAGGCTGCGGCAAAAATATGATAAAGATTTCCGGAATAAAGCTGAATATCGGTCATGACGCAGATGATCTTAAAAAAGCTGCTGCCTCTAAGCTGTCAATAAACGCTTCAGATATAACCGGCTTTAAAATACTTCGCCGTTCCATAGAAGCGAGGAAAATGGAACGGCTTTCTTATGTATATTCGATCCTGCTTTCGCTGAAAGATGAAAAGAAGATAAAGAAGTTCCTTGGAACGGCAAGAGGAAAATCAGTTTCCGTTACGCATAAGATCGAGTTTGTTCACGAAGAAGAAAAATATGTGTTTCCATATCCTCTTAACAGAGCGGATCTTACTGACCGTCCTGTAGTAATAGGCAGCGGGCCTGCCGGCATGCTCTGTGCTTATGAACTGGCAAAGGGCGGATATAAGCCGGTTATTATTGAACGCGGCCTTCCTGTCGATGAACGAGTGGATAAAGTAAAAGCGTTCTGGGAAGGCGGTCCGCTTGACGAAAAATGCAATGTCCAGTTTGGCGAAGGCGGTGCCGGAACGTTTTCGGATGGAAAACTGAATACAGGCGTAAACGACAAATTCCACAGACACGATGAAGTATTTTCTCTTTTTGTAAAATGCGGTGCATCTGAGGAGATCCTGTACGATGCAAAGCCCCATGTGGGAACCGATATACTTCAGATCATGGTAAGGAATATCAGGAAAGAGATCGAGAAATTTGGCGGTGAATATGTTTTCGAGAAGTGTGTTGTGGATATTACGACTGAAGATTCACAGCTTACCGGACTTGTTCTTGACGACGGGACATTAGTTAAATGCAAAAGGGCAGTATTTGCCATCGGGCACAGTGCCAGAGATACTTTCGATATGCTTTACAGACACGGCATTTCAATGAAGGCAAAGGCTTTCGCAGTCGGCGTCAGGGCTGAACACAGCCAGGAAATGATCAACAGGAATCAATGGGGCGACGATTATCCGAAAGAACTTGGAAGCGCGCCGTATAAACTTACATACAGGACAGCAAGCGGCAGAAATGTTTATACCTTCTGCATGTGTCCCGGAGGTTATGTTGTAAATGCATCTTCCGAAAAAGGACATATCGCGGTCAACGGTATGAGTTATTCCGGCAGGGCATCGGGCAGGGCCAATTCAGCAGTAATAGTCTCTGTCGGTCCGGATGATTTTGAAAATATTGCCGATGTGCCTGAAGCCCTTAAAGGGGTGGCTTTTCAACGCAGACTTGAAGAAAAAGCCTATTCGGAAGGCGAAGGTGCAATTCCGATACAGTTCTTCGGAGACTTTATGAGCACCAGACCTTCCGGTCATAGCATACTTGAAGCCGGAGCATATAAAGGGAACTGCCATCCGGGAGATATCAACAATGTGCTTCCGGAGTTTATATGCTCATCAGTAAAAGAAGGAATGAAAGCATTTGATAAAAAGATCAAGGGCTTTGCTTCAGACGATGCAATTCTTTATGCTGTCGAAAGCCGCACTTCCTCGCCGGTCAGGATAGAAAGAGATGAAAGTTTCCAGAGCAATATCAAAGGGATCTTTCCCTGTGGTGAAGGCGCGGGATACGCCGGCGGTATAACCTCAGCAGCTATAGACGGTATAAAAACGGCAGAAATGCTTGCTAAGGATATATTGATATTTACGACTGTTATATGATATTATAAGGGCTCGGAAGAGAGTAGGAAGGCCGGTTTATGACAGGATACGGTATTATGGATATGCCTGCCGGGCAAAGACCCTACGAGAAATTTGAAAGATACGGAGAATCCTCTCTTTCAGACGCTGAGCTTCTGGCTGTAATAATCAGAAACGGACAAAGGGGAAGAAATTCCCTTATGCTGGCAGAAGATGTGCTGGCCCTGTGCCCTTACAGAGAAGGACTTTGCGGACTTTATAACCTTTCGGCAGAGCAGCTTGCATCTGTTGCCGGAATAGGCAGGGTAAAGGCAATACAGCTTAAATGTATTGCCGAGCTTTCAAAGAGAATGGCTGCTGAAAAAGCAGAAAGATACCTTGATTTCAAGGATCCTTCGACAATAGCGGACTATTATATGGAACGCCTGAAATGTGAAGAGCGGGAGATGGTATACTGCATGATGCTGGATACCAGGAATGCTCTCATAAAGGATCTATGTATTTCCATAGGTACTGTAAACAGTTCGCTGCTTTCTCCAAGGGAAGTTTTTTCGGCCGCTCTTGAGTATCATGCTGTAAGTATCGTGCTCGTACATAATCATCCGAGCGGAGATCCCGCACCAAGTCCGGAAGATATAAGAGTTACGAAAAAGATGTACGATGCCGGAGAACTGATCGGCATCAGGCTGCTGGATCATATTATTCTTGGAAAGAATACTTATAAAAGTATAGTCAGATATTGAGTTCATGGTGAACGGATGTTCCTGAGTGATGACTTCGGTATCGATCTGGGATACGATACCATAAAAATATACGACGCAAAAGAAGATCAGATATATTCAATCAGTGACAGAGCTGCTATAAGAAAAAAAGGCGGTGTCATTGCTTTTGGCGATGAGGCTTATGCTCTGCAGGGTTCACTTCCTAAGAATGTGAGCATGCAGGTGCCTGTTTCAGCAGGAAAGATCAATGATGTCATGATGCTGGAACTGATGCTTTACAACACTTTGTATGGCAAACGTAAATATCTGGGGCTTAAGCCTGCGCTTTATTTCGCCGTTCCTTCCGAAATGACTGAGATAGAACGACGGGCCTACGCATCTATATCGAACAGAGGTAAATTCAAAAACTGTGAGGTTTTCCTTATTGAAAGAGCATTTGCCGATGCTGTATCACTCGAAAGGGATCCGTTTACCTCAAGAGGTATCATGACCGTAAATATCGGCGCATCAGCGGCTTCCGCTACAGTCATATCATCCGGTAAGGTAATACTCAACAGAACGTACCCTGTTGCCGGGAATATGATCAACGAAAGCATTATTTCTTCTGTACGTAAAAAAAATGATCTTGCAATAGGATACATTACCGCAGAGGAATTGAAACGTTCTCTTGGTTCGCTCGGTGACATTAAGCCGGGCGGAGCTTCTGTTAATGGTCTGGATACGATGAACGGACTTCCACGGGACGGTTATGTCTCGTCAAATACAGTCTGTGCGTCGATCAGGTCAGTTACGGACGAGCTTATTGAAGCACTGACTGATTTTATACACCGTATACCGCCGCAGGTCCTTGAGATCATTAAATCAGAAGGCATCTGCATAACAGGAGGTACGGCAAGGACACCAGGGACACAAAGTTATTATGCGGAAAAACTGGGTATTCCGGTCGTTGTTTCGACAGATTATGAAAATGCTGCCGTAACCGCGATAAAGAAGCTGCTTTCCGATAAAGTCATACGAGATTATTCATATATTCCCGCATCAAGGTGATTTTGATATGAAGAAGAAAAAAGACAAGATATCGACCAGAAATCTTCTGGCAATACTTACGGTAATCTGCGTCACCGTTATTGCGCTTAGCGTTACCAACGTCATCAGCGTAACTCCGCTGCGGAAAGCGGCTTCGGTGGTCATAGTTCCGTTTCAGAAAGGGATAAATTCCATCGGCACATGGGTCACGCAGCAGGTGGCGTCATTTGGCGATGTTCAGGAACTCAGCGAAAAAGTAGAGACTCTTGAAGAAAAGGTCAGTTTACTTGAAGAAGAAAACGCCCGTCTTTCCCTTGAGCAGGAAGAACTGGAAATGTTAAGGGAACTTTATCAGACTGACAGCGATTATCAAAACTATGATAAAGTTGCTGCAACCGTGATCTCCAAGGACCCGGGTAACTGGTATTCAACTTTTATCATCGATAAAGGCAGTGACGATGGAATCAAGGCCAATATGAATGTCCTCGGCTGTGGAGGGCTTGTCGGCATAGTTACCGAAGTAGGAAAAAACTGGGCTTCCGTGCGTTCGATAATGGACGATTCAAGTAATGTCAGCGCAATGACGACGACCAACTTCGATACATGCATAGTTTCCGGCGACCTTACGCTCAGCGATGAAGGCCTTCTGTCCTTTGAACAGATGGATACTGATAATATCGTACTGGCCGGAGAAAGAATAGTTACGTCAAATATCAGCGATAAATATTTAAGCGGTATACTTATCGGAACTATTGCTGAAATAGATGACGACAGCAACAACCTTACAAAAACAGGTACAATCATACCGGCAGTAGACTTCAGAAAAATACAGACAGTGCTTGTTATCCTCCAGCTTAAGGAACAGCCTGAAATGTAAAGGAACATAAACAAAAGCATGCGCAGAAAGATCGTGTCAATAGTTTTAATATTTGCATGTTTTCTATTCCAGACTACACTCTGGAATGTTTTCTCGTTCTCGGATATAAAACCGAATTTCATGCTTATACTTATCGTCTCATTTGCGATCATGCATGGCAGCCGTACCGGAATGTGGATGGGCTTCTTTTCAGGATTGCTTATGGATCTGCTTTATGGCGATATCTTCGGCATAAACGCACTGCTGTTTTTGGTAATGGGATATCTGGTCGGGAAAATGTACCAGGTGTTTTTTGACGAGGATATACGAGTAGCGATAATAGCTGTCGGAATCTGCGATCTTTTATATAATATAGTTTATTTCATAATTAAATTTGCCTTCGGGATCAGATACGATTTTCTTGCTTATTTTGGTCACAGAATAGTACCTGAGATCATTTATACGCTGATCCTTACAGTTATACTTTACAGGCCTTTTTATCTGATCAACAGAAAGCTCCAGGCCGATGAGCGGGAGGAACAGGATTCGCCTTGGCTTCTAAAATAAAAAAAGCATTAATACATTTCTTCAGTCACAGAACTTCGTTCATCCTTGCTGTTTTTGCAATAATGAGCGCTGTTCTTGTCATACGCCTTTTCCAGCTTCAGATAATTCACGGAGAGGAATACGCCAACAGCTTCAACGAGATAACGACAAAATCCAGAAAGCTAAAAAGCACACGTGGAAATATATATGATGTCAACGGAACCCTTCTTGCTTATAACGAGCTTTCAAATTCCGTTACCCTCGAAGACAGTGGATCATATGAGACTACCCGTGAAAAAAGGCTGTCGCTTAACGGTGAGATCTATAAGATCATAAAGATCATCGAGGGCAATGGCGATACCATGGTCAACGATTTTCATATTACGATCGATGAGAATGACAATTATATTTTCGACGTGGGGGAAGGCACTACAAGAGACAGATTCCGTGCCGATATTTTTGGTCTGCAGATGATAGATCAGATGACCCCCAGCCAGAAAAATTCCACGCCTGATGATATCATGGAGCTTTTGTGCAGTGATGAACGTTTCGGGCTTTATGACGAGGATGATCCGTATACTTCTGAGGAGCTAAGAAAATACGGCCTTCCCGAGAAGCTTACAAAAAAGGAAGAGCTTGAGATAATAATCGTAAGGTATCAGCTTTCCCTTACCAGCTTCCAGAGATTCGTTCAGGTAACGATCGCTGAAGATGTCAGCGACAGGACAGTTGCGCAGATAAAGGAAAATCAGGATGTGCTGACCGGAGTTGCAATAGAAGAGGACTCCATAAGGGTATATGACCATGCTGTTGCCATGGCTTCCATTATAGGATATACCGGAAAGCCCTCACGTGAAGAACTGGAAGCGCTTCAGGCGCAAAGAGGCGATTATTCGTATGAATCCATAATCGGCAAGGACGGAATCGAAAGAGCTATGGAAACTACTCTGCAGGGCGTTGACGGCTCTGAGGACGTTGCCGTGGATAACCTGGGTAAGGTTCTTGACATATTTGAGGAATCACGTGTTGAGCCCAGGCAGGGAGACGACGTGTATCTGACCATAGATGTAGGTCTTCAGGAAGCCTGCTATAATATCCTTGAACAGAGAATAGCGGGTATACTTATATCTAATATTAAAAACATCAAATATGTTGAAGAAGACGATAGCGATCCTGACGACCCGAATTACATCATTCCGATACCGATCTATGATGTCTATAATGCTCTGATCGAAAATAATGTAATAGATATCACTCATTTCCAGGCTTTGGATGCATCATCTATGGAAGGATATGTTCGCGCGCTTTTCAATGATCAGCGTAACTCGGTTTTTGCCTGGATCGAATATATGATCTGTTCCGGAGACGGCACGATCTATAACGATCTTCCTAAGGAAAATCAGGAATATCTCACTTATGTCGTTGATGAGCTTATGACTGACGAAATGAAGCTTATCAAACTGGAAGGCGATTATTATAACGACGATTATTACAAAGCATGGATGGCCGGCGGCCTTTCCATTCATACTTATCTTGAACATTGTATTTCCGAAAACATGATAGATCTGACGCAGCTTACCGGAGATAATGCATATCTGTCATCAGGAGAGCTTTATCAGGCTATATCGGATTATGTGCTTGATTATATGCTGACGGATACCATTTACGCTGAGCTTCAATACAAGCATATGATCTTTAATGATATCCTTACTCCGGAAATGCTGGTCCAGATACTTTATGATCAGGGTATTCTTTCGACTGAAAGAGATACATTTGCATATTATGCTGCCGGAATATACTCCGCTGCGGATGTGGTAAAAGACGCGATCAACAATCTGTATATCACTCCTGCGCAGCTTGCGCTTGATCCATGTTCGGGTTCTATGGTCGTGACAGACCCGAATACAGGAGCTGTGAGAGCCCTCGTATCTTATCCCGGATATGATAACAATAAGCTTGCCAATGAAATGGATACCGATTATTATTACAAGCTGTATTACGACGAGTCATCGCCATTCTATAATAAGGCTACGATGCAGCTTACTGCGCCCGGATCCACTTTCAAACCGGTAATGGCAGCAGCGGGGCTTAACGAAGGTGTCGTAAATACTGATTCACTGATAAATTGCAATGGCCTTTTCGGTGAAGGACTTGTAGAAAAAGGAGACCAGCTGCACTGCTGGTATCTGACAGGTCACGGAAATCTGAATACAGAACTTGCACTTACAAACTCGTGCAACGTATATTTCTGTACGGTAGGTTTCCTGATGGGAATAGATCAAAACGGAATTTATTCCCCGGAGCTGTCGCTGCTAAAAATACAGCAGTATTCGTCATTGTTTAATCTGGACAAGGGTACCAATCTGCAGATCACCGAATCCGATCCATATGTTTCGGATGCGCTGCCGATACCTTCATCTATCGGACAGGGCACGCATCTGTACACGACCACACAGCTTGCCAGATTTGCAGGCACGATAAGAAATAATGGTTTAAGCTATAACCTGAACCTTATATCAAAGGTGACTGATTCAAACGGAAACACGCTGATGGAATTTGCTCCTGTGGCAACAAAGACAGCGGATTTTCCGGATTTCATATGGGACACGATCAAAAACGGAATGCGCGGTGTGGTCACTACAAAGGAAGTGTTCAACAATTATCCGGTCATGCTTTATGGCAAGACCGGTACGGCCGAGGAATCCACCGATCGTCCTAACCACGCGTTGTTCATAGGTTTCGCTAACTATCGTTCAGGTGAAGATATTGCTTTTGCGACCAGGATCGCTTATGGCTATTCATCTACAAATGCTATCATGGTTGCAAAGGATATGCTCAGCTATTATTACGGACTTGCTGACGAGAACTCGATAATTACACACAGGGCTGCTACTGACGGACTTAACGGTATAGTTACAGACTGACCGTATTCGGAAAACATGCTTAGAAGATACAGAATTAAAGATATCAATTTCATACTTATCATTACTTTGGCTGTTATAGGCTTTATCGGCGTATTGCTTGTAGGCTCGGCGGATAAAACGCTTCAGACAAGGCAGGCGCTTGGATTGGTTGCGGGAATAGTGATCATGCTGTTCGTAGCCTTCATAGATTACAGCTGGGTACTTAATTTCTACTGGATCATATATGTCGTGAATCTGGCTCTGCTCGGCTGGGTCGCCATTATGGGCAGGGTAACAAATGGAGCTTCGAGATGGATGTCCATCGGCGGAGAAAAAGGTATAGTATTCCAGCCGACGGAGCTGTCAAAGATATTGCTGATCCTGTTCTTTTCCATGTTTCTGATGAAGCATGAAAATGATCTGAACACCTTTGCAACATTATTGAAGGCGGTCATTCTTATGGTAATACCTGTAGGACTTGTCGCCGCCCAGCCTGACCTGAAAAACGCCATCACATTAACTTTGCTTTTCTGCATAATAATGTATGCGGCCGGTCTTTCTTATAAGATCATAGGCAAGGTGCTGCTTGTTGTAGTACCTCTTTTCCTGGTAATCTTTGTGTTGATAACTCAGACCGATCTTCCCATACTTGATGATTATCAGAAGCAGAGGATCATGACGTTCCTGGAACCGGAGAATGAAGAATACAGCGAGTCCGCCAACCAGCAGAACAGTTCTGTTACGGCCATAGGAAGCGGGCAGCTGACCGGAAAGGGCCTTGATAATTCTGATGTGGCCTCATCGAATAAAGGTAACTATGTTGCCGAGACTCAGAACGATTTCATCTTCGCGGTAGCGGGAGAGGAACTTGGCTTTGTCGGTTGTGTTGCTATAATTCTGCTCCTGTTCCTTATAGTTGCGCTATGTATATCTACGGGAAATAAAGCAAAGGATCTGTCCGGACGCCTGATATGTACCGGCGTGGCATCGCTTGTTGCCTTGCAGAGTTTTATTAACATATGCGTAGCGACCGGTATCCTGCCAAATACAGGAACCCCTCTGCCGTTTATAAGTTATGGCCTTACTTCTCTTATAAGTCTGTTCGTCGGTATGGGCTTTGTGCTTAATGTAGGACTCCAGAAAAGACGGTACGATAAGGAACCGGGACTTAAAAGATATGATTCCATGCTGTACAGATAAGGACTGTTTATGGCAAAAAAGAAAAAGAAGAAGAAAAAACAAATAAATATATGGAATATCCTGCTTCTTGCGGTCATATTAGCTATAGTAGCTCTGGTCATAGCGCTCGTTTTTGCTTTTTCAGGCAGGAAGAACGAAATAGATGTAAGCAATTCCTATTCGCCTGCAGGACTCGAAAACCGGGATTATTCTTATGCCGGGACATTTGCGGATAATTATGCGGTTCCACCCTCATCGCTTGTTCTAGACGGAGTAGTGCTGCATTCACAGTCTGAAAGAGGACTGCTGATCAATACCGATACGAATGAAGGACTTTTTGCCCAGAGTATATATGACAGGATCTATCCGGCCAGCATAACCAAGTTAATGACCGCCATTCTGGTTTGCAAATACGGAAACATGTCGGATGTTGTCGTCATGGATCCATCCGATTTTTATCTTGAACCGGATTCGCAGGTGTCAGGGATGATAGAAGGCGACATCGTAACGATGAAACAGCTTTTCTATGCCCTTGTAGTATATTCGGCAAATGACGCTGCAAATGCGATCGCCCGGCATATAGCAGGATCTGTGCCTGCGTTTGTAGACATGATGAATAACGAAGCAAAAAGCCTCGGTATGTCAGGCACGCATTTTGAAAATGCCCATGGGCTTCATTCGAATAATCATTATACAACGGCGTACGATATATATCTTATGCTTAATGAAGCTATTAAATACCAGGAATTTACTGATGCGATGCGTCTTAGCTTTTATGATCTTGAGATCACAAGAGCAGACGGCTCATATGTATATTATGAATTAGGTTCTACCGATCATTACCTGACAGGAGAAGCGGCACTTCCTGAAGGAGTTTATATACTGGCAGGCAAAACAGGAACAACTGAACAGGCCGGAAACTGCCTGGCTCTGGCAGTACAAAATAAAAAAGGAGTGCTGTTTATTGCCGAAATATTAAATGCCTCTACAAAGGATGAGCTGTATGCGGACATGACGGCTTTGCTAAGCCACATCAATGATTAATTTTTATCTTTCTTTTACTTGAGTTTTACACTGGCATTATATATAATAATTTTATCTTAAAAGACAACAGGAGGAAATTGCGCATGGTGCAGTTGATCGTCGGAAACAGAGGAAAAGGAAAAACAAAATACCTTCTCGACAGCGTCAATGAAGCAATGAAGAACGCTTCCGGAAACATTGTTTATATCGACAAAAGTTTAAAGAACATGTATGAGCTTAATAATAAGATAAGGCTCATCGATGTATCTCCCTATCCGGTGAAAGGATATGACCAGCTTGAAGGCTTTATCTGTGGCGTGCTTTCACAGGATCATGATATCGAAGCTATTTATATCGACGGTTTTTCATATATCGCTGACATTAAAGATACAAAAGCAGACCTTGATACAGCTATCAGCCAGATAGAAAAGATCAGCTCTATGTTCAATGTGGATTTCGTTATCAGCATTTCCAGCGACAAGAGCGAGCTCAGTGAAGAAGTTCAGAAGAAGATAATGGTAGCTTTATAAAATGAAACGTCCGAGATTCAGATTCAATCTGAATATTGGAACTGCTATTTTCGGTGCGATATTCATATATCTTATTATTACTTTTTTCCTATTTATATCGCATCGTCATGTGGAAACATATCAAGTGATTATCGGACCCCTGTCCGGAAACGAAACGACAACGGCTCTCATCCTGAGGGATGAAGATCTGTGCATGTCTACTACGGCAGGCTACGTTAATCACTTTGTTTCTAATGGTTCAAAAACAGGTAAGGGGCAGCTTGTCTGTGCCGTTACTTCTGATGTTGTGCCCAGCGAATATAAAAGCCTGCAGCCATCAGAGTACGCTGAATTGCGTAAGCTTGCATCCAGCGCCTCCAGATCTTATAACAATGTCCATTTCGACACGGTCAGCGATCTTAAATTTGATATTCTGAGCACATTGTGGAATGCAGATGCTGTTTCTGCATCATCCGGTAATTTTTATAAATCGATAAGTGACGGATATATATCATATTCGGCTGACGGATACTCCTATACAGAAGAGAATGAGCTTACTGCAGATGACTTCAAGACTGTTGCCTACACCATCCCTAAGATCGGCAACCAGTCTGTAGTCGACTCGGGAGGCGCTCTTTACCGTCTTACATACGGGGAGAACTGGAACATATATTTCCCGATAACAGACAAACAGACTATCAGACTCGCTGAACTGTCCAATCTGCGTATAAAATTTTTAAAAGACGGTACTTTTGAATCAGGGAAACTTACATTTTTCCAGAATAACGGCCAGCGTTTTGCAAGGATCACCATGAGTTCCGGCATGTACAGATATCTGGATGAACGTTTTGTGGATATTGAGCTGATCACAAACAATAAGGTAGGACTCAAACTGCCTGTCTCAGCTATAGTTAAAAAAGATTTTTACATTATTCCTTCCGAATTCATCGTATTCTCCGATAACGAAGAAGCCGGAGTATATGTGGAAACAAGGCAGGAAGACGGTTCTGTACAGAGAGCTTTCCGGGAGATAACTCTGTATGCTGAGATTGAAAATTCCGAAACCGGAAAGACATACTGCTATGCGGATATGTCTGAGTTCAAGGATTCTGACGTTCTTGCCAATCCGTCTACAAATGAAAGATATCAGATATCTGAAACAGGTACTCTCGATGGCGTTTATTGTGTTAACAAAGGCTATACCGTTTTCAGAAAGATATCACTTATAGACAGAAATGATGAGTATTGTATCGTGGAAACGGGTACGACCTATGGCCTTTCCCAATATGACTATATTGTAAAAAACGGACAAAGCGTAAAGGAGTCGGATATAATTTACTGATGATTGAAAATAATTATAAAAATGTAATTGAAAGAATAGATAACGCATGCAGGAAAGCCGGAAGAGACAGATCGGAAGTCAGGCTTATCGCTGTGAGCAAAACGAAACCTGCCGATGATATAAAACAGGTCTACGATATGGGGCAGAGGATATTCGGTGAGAATAAAGTCCAGGAGCTTTGCGGAAAGGTACCTCAGCTTCCGGAAGATATCGAGTGGCACCTCATAGGTCATTTGCAGCAGAACAAGGTGAAATATCTCATGGAAAACACTGCAATGATCCATTCCGTAGATTCGTTCAGACTGGCGGAAACGATTTCAAAAGAAGCGCAGAAGCATAATAAGGTCATGCCTGTGCTTCTTGAGATCAATGTAGCAGAAGAGGAAAGCAAATTCGGTATAGCTGCATCTGAAGCGGAAGAAATGGTCAGACAGATAAGTGCCTTGCCGGGAGTAGAGATCCGCGGATTTATGACCGTTGCTCCCTTTGTAGATGACCCTGAAGAGAACAGGTGGGTTTTCAGGGAATTGAAGCAATTATGTGTTGACATAAATAATAAAAATATAAATAATATTAAAATGAACGAATTGAGTATGGGCATGACAAACGATTTTGAGATAGCAATAGAAGAGGGAGCAACGTTTGTCAGAGTCGGTACCGCTATTTTCGGTGAACGGGATTATTCTAAGATTGGGGCTATGTGAACATGGGAGTATTTGATAAGTTTTTAAATGCGATCCGCATTAATGATGACGATTACGAAGATGATGAGTTTTATGATGAGGACGATGTAGAAGAAGAGGCTCCTGCAGCACCTAAACCGCGGAGAAAACTTTTCAGCCGCCATTCAAAAAATGAAAAAGATGATTATTTAGACGATGATGATGATTTTGAAGAGCCTGCCGCCAGACCGAAACAGGCCGCTGCACCGCGTCAGACTTCTGTTCCGCGTCAGAGTACTATTACGCGTCAGACTGCTGCACCGCATATGACAGAAACACCGAAACCATTTACTGCGACACCTGCATCATCAGCTTCATTTAAGCAGCCGGTAAAAAACAACACGACCAAAGTTACTCCGATAAGGAAAAAGAACGGATCCCCGATGGAAGTCTTTGTTATTAAGCCGGTTTCAATGGAAGACACACGCGAGATAGCGGATACCCTTCTTTCAGGATGTACGGTCGTTCTTAATCTTGAAGGGATCGATGTAGAGCTGGCTCAAAGAGTTATTGATTTCACTTCGGGATCCTGTTATTCCATTGACGGTTCTCTTCAGAAGGTATCAAGTTATATATTCATACTTACTCCGGCAAACGTCGAGATATCCGGCGACATAACCGATATCCTTGGCGGAACAGCCTTTTCATATTCGAATATAAGATGACCGATACAGAGAGCCTGAAGCAGGAACAATACAACAGATCGATCTATTTAAAGCTTGCTGTTCTTGCCCTGATACTGATCATTTTTGATCAGCTGATGAAATATGCGGCTGTCATCAAGCTGAAAGGTAATCAGCCGTTCGTTCTTATTGAGAACGTTCTTGAACTGCATTACCTTGAAAATCAGGGAGCTGCATTCGGGATGCTGCAGAACAGACAGATCTTTTTCAGCATTATTACATTGATATTTATTGCCGCATCTGTTTATGTGATCATTAAAATTCCGAAGAGAAGATATTATCTTCCGTTTATGATCACTGTTTGCGTGCTGTTTTCCGGTGCGATCGGAAATTTTATCGACAGGCTTACAAAAAAATATGTAGTAGATTTTATATATTTTTCGATTATCGATTTTCCTGTTTTTAACGTTGCGGATATCTATGTAACGCTGTCGGTAATAGCACTTGCCTTAATGATAATATTTAAATATAAAGACAATGATTTTGACTTTATGAAGATCTCAGGTATAAGCAGGAAATGAATAAGATATTATTAACTGCAAAAGAGCCGGACCGCGGGAAACGGGTCGACTCTTTTTTGGCGGAAGAACTGGAAGATATTTCTCGTTCTTATATTAAAAAACTTATCGATGGCGGAGGGGTTACCGTAAACGGAGCTTCTGTCAAAGCATCATTTAAATTAAAAGAAGATGATGAAGTATGTTTTGAGCTTCCTGAAGATCAGTCGCCGGACATAATTCCGGAAGAGATACCGCTTGATATTCTTTACGAGGATGACGATATACTGATCGTAAACAAGCCTAAAGGCATGGTCGTTCATCCTGCCGCAGGACATTATTCGGGAACCCTTGTAAATGCCTTGCTTTATTATCTTGACGGACGACTGTCGGGAATAAACGGAGTGCTTCGGCCAGGAATAGTTCACAGAATAGATAAGAACACTACCGGATCACTTATCGTCTGCAAAAACGATGCGGCCCATAAAGGAATGGCTGATCTGCTCGCCGTGCATGATATAGACAGGAAGTACCTTGCAATAGTTCACGGGCATTTCAAGGACCTGGAGTTTACTATAGATAAACCTGTCGGCCGCAGCCGCACCAACAGAAAAAAGATGGCTGTTGATCCTGAAAAGGGCAGAAGAGCAATAACTCATGTAAAGGTGCTTCAGGAACTTGGCGTTTATTCTCTGATAGAATGTACTCTCGAGACCGGAAGAACTCATCAGATCAGAGTCCATCTTGCTTCGATAGGGCATCCTGTTCTCGGGGATGATGTTTACGGTCCTGCAAAATGTCCGGTCAAAGGGCTGGAAGGGCAGACCCTGCACGCATATTATCTTGGATTCAGGCATCCGTGTACCGGGAAATACATTTCTGTTTACGCACCAGTCCCTGATTATTTTGCAAGACTGATCTCCTTGTACAAATGACTTCTCTGTGATACTATATTATATGAATGATATCGCAAAAGCAGAAGAGCAAATTTTTAAAGCACCATATGCAGCAGGTCCGGAGCAAGTCCGGTATAGATGTAATTCATGAAAGGATAAATTGTTATGAATACGATAATTACTATAGGACGTGAATCCGGCAGCGCCGGTCATAAAATCGGAAAACTGCTTGCCGAAGAACTGGGTATTCCGTGTTATGACAGAGAACTTCTTGAGAAAGCTTCAGAACAGTCAGGCCTGAGCCGGGAATTATTTGATAATCATGATGAAAAACCTACAAACAGTTTTCTGTATTCGCTGGTAATGGGTTCATATGTAGGTGGTTATACAAATACTATCGTTTCCGAAATGCCTCTGAATCAGAAAGTTTTCCTTGCACAGTTCGAAACGATCAAAAGTATTGCCGCCGAAGGACCCTGCGTTTTTATTGGAAGATGTGCCGATTACGCGCTTGAGCTTGATGAAAGACTGCTGAGCGTTTTTATCCATGCAGATATAGAAGCGAGAACACAGAGGGTCGCCATAGAAAACAATCTGACAAATGCTAAAGCCCGTGAATTCATTATGAAGCAGGATAAATCCAGATCGAGCTATTACAATTATTACACAACTAAGAAGTGGGGCGCACCCGGAAGCTATAACCTGACAGTAGACAGCGGGCTTTTCGGTATCGAGGGCAGCGTAGCGCTTATAAAAAGAGCAGTAGAGCTAAAAGAAGCCGGTGAGTTCTCAAAGATATATGATAATCCGGAGGAATAGTCGTTTAACAACGATATGGTTGTAAAATACAATATATATATTTGTAGAATCTTAACAACATTATTTTTGACAAATATATAGTATTGTGATAAAAAATAACTATGGTTTAGCTTAAAAAGTTAAATATAAAAAATTATAAGGAGAGAAAAGAGTATGAAAAAGTTTTTAGCAATGACACTTGCAGCAGTTCTTGTACTTGGTTCTGCAGCAGTCGTTACATCTGCTCCTGTTATGGCAGATGATGACGAAGTCTACACCCTGACATTCTCGGCTCACGATCCCGAGACATCAGGCATCATGAAGGCTACACAGGCTTACTTCGACAAGATCGCTGAAGTAACTGATGGCCACGTAGTTGTTGAGCCTTACTACTCAGCAGTTCTTGCAGGTGTTAAAGATGTAGGCGACATGGTTACATCAGGCGGCGTAGATATGGGATGGATCTACACATCTTACTATCCGACAATGTTCACACTTTCTGACGTAATCACACTTCCTCTTATGGGAATGACAGAGATCATCCCGAACACTAACCTTCTCTGGGATCTGTATGAGACAGTTCCGGAAATGGCTGCACAGTGGGACGATGAGTACCAGCTCCTTCTCCTCTATGCAAACCCGCCGATGATCCTCGAGACTCGTGAAGAGATCAGAACTGTTGACCAGATCAAAGGTAAGAACATCCGTGTTCCTGCCGGCGCTATCACAGACATCCTTGCAGCATGGGGCGCAGCAGGCGTCACAATGGGACCCCCGGATATCTATGAAGCAATGGAAAAAGGCAACGTTGATGGTTACATCTTCGAGGAAGCCGGATCCAACACATTCTCACTTTTCGAAGTTACAGAATACTGCCTTAACATGCCGCTCTTCGGCGGAGCTTTCGGCGTAGCTGTTAACAAGGATTCCTGGGATGCCATTCCGGCAGAATATCAGGAAGCTATCCTTGCAATCTCTGGACGTGAAGGTTCTCTTGCATGCGCTCAGGCATTCCAGGATTCCCGTGATGCTGGTATCGAATCTGCTAAGGAAGACGGCGTTATCTTCGTTGATCCTACAGAAGAAGAGATGGCTGGATGGAAGGAAGCATGCGAAGCTTATGCTGAGACATGGGCAGAAAACATCACAAGTTCCACTGGCATTGATGGAGCAGAATATCTGAAGAATGCTCAGGAGATCTATGCTAAGTATTTAGAGGAACAGGAAAAAGCTGAATAATTATTCAGTATGATTATTATAAAGGCGGGCCGCATTTGTCAGCCCGCCTTTATAGAGTTTTAAGGAGAAAGGATAAACAGTAAAAGTCATGTCAAAAGGAATTATGGTTGGTATTATCGCTATCATAATATTCCTTGTCTTGTTGTTTATGGGCATGAATATCGGACTGGCAATGCTTCTTGTTGGTTTTGTAGGATTTATGTATCTTAGGAACTACAACGCTGCACTTGCACTGGTCAGAACTCAGCCTGTTGACACGGCATCGAAATATTCGTATATCGTAATACCGCTATTCATATTGATGGGCAACTTTGCATTCCACGCTGGCTTGTCGGGCAATCTTTATAATGCCGCTTCAAAATGGCTTTCAAGACTTCCTGGCGGACTTGCCTGTGCAACTATTGCTGCATGTGCTGTATTTGGTGCTATCTGCGGCTCAACTGCGGCTACAGCGGCTACTATGGGTGCAATTGCCCTTCCCGAAATGAGAGCGAGAGGGTATGATGACAGGATATCCACCGGTGCGTTGTGCGTTGGCGGAACGTTGGGCGTTATGATCCCGCCGTCAACACCTATGATCATTTATGCTATTATTGCAGAATGCTCTATCGGCAAGCTTTTCTCTGCCGGTATCATTCCGGGTATCATCTTAGCGGTGATGTACATTATTATCATTGTCGTTAGATGTACGATCCACAAAGAATATGCTCCGAAACCTACCGGTACTCCATGGGGAGAAAGGTTTAAGTCTCTTATAGGTCTTATTCCTGTTGTTATCCTTTTCGGCGTTACACTTGGTGGTATGTTCGCAGGACTGTTCTCAGTTAACCAGGCATCCTGCATCGGTGCAGCGCTTGCGTTTATCATCATGGCAGTTAACAAAAAGCTTACATGGAAGAGCTTTATGGCAGCCATGAAAGAGACCATTACGACCACAGCGATGACAATGCTTATCATGATGGGCGCCATGGTATTCTGCGGTTTCCTTGCTATTACCGGACTTCCGGCATGGATGGCCGACACGATCGGCGGAATGAATGTTTCCAAGTATGTGATCCTTCTTGTAATGACATTCATTTATATGATACTTGGTATGTTCATGGACGGTATGGCGATGACTATCCTTACAGTTCCGATCTTCCTTCCGGTCGTTCAGGCACTTGGTTGGAATGCTATCTGGTTCGGTATCTATATCATCATCGTAATGGAGATGGGCTGCATCACACCGCCTGTCGGTCTGAACCTGTTCGTTATTTACAAGACTGCGAAGAATATTCCTCTTCACATTATCTGGAAGGGTGCTATTCCTTATATATTCGCTCTTTGGGCAGGCGCATTCCTGTTCGCAGCTTTGCCGCAGATTGTTACGTTCATACCTGATATGATTTAGCGGAGGTGGCATATGTTTAAAAAGATCGAAAAATTCATTTATAAGATATCTGCATATGTCGGTGCTGTAAGCTATGTTGCAACTATAGCAATGATCATACTTAACCTTATTGATATTGTAATGACAAAGTTCTTTGCAGCCAATGTCCAGGGTGCTTATGAACTTACAGAGCGTCTGCTTATGATCCTTGTATTTGCTTCACTTGCTTATGGTGAGATGAACGAAGCTCATATCCATACGACGCTGTTCATTGCAAAGCTTCCGCGTTTAGTTAAATTCCTTATTTACGGAATCATGGGCGTGCTGGCTACAGGTGCTGCGATATTCTGGGCATATGGACTTCGTATTCAGATTTCTGAATCTATCAGAAAGAATACGATCACCGATGTACTTAAGATACCGCTTTATCCCTTCTATATTATTGCGTTGATTTGTGTTATCATTTTCATTGTTACGCTTGCATGGCATACGATCCAGACATTTAAAGCGATCAAGGATGATGATTGCGCCAACGAAATAACTAGCAGCTGGGCATAAAACTGGTATTGCATAATATGCTTTAAAGCATCATATTTACTAAAAAAACGGCGTTCCTTGTGGGAACGCCGTTTGCATTACAAGATAGTTTATATTAAACATTCCGGGAAGCTGAGAGCATTCTAATAGTGTAAGCGTCGGTTTATTCAGGCATTTTAAGTGCCTCGACCATATCTACTTTCCTGATCTTTCCGGATACCATGAGCCCTACGATAAGCGATACCATAAAGGTCACGGCAACGCTGACTATAACTGTAAGCGGTCCGATAATTGTTTTCATTTCATATTCAGGTGCAAGCACTGACATGACCATGTTCAATACTCCGTATCCTGCTGCCAGACCAAGAACGATTCCGATTATAGTGATCCACAGGTTCTGACCTATAAGAAGGTTTTTAAGCTTTCTGTTCTTAAATCCAACTACCTTAAGTGTAGCCAGTTCTCTATACCTTTCGGTATAGCTCATAACGCCAAGATTGTACAAGACTACGATTCCTAAAATGATGGCACCCAGTACCAGTATAATTACTCCGGTATTTAAGATCTCCATAAAAGAATCCATTGATTCAAGAATATCGTTTTTACTCTGGACAGAAGAGAATTTTTCTTCGTGTATTTCTCCTTTTTCCAGAAGAGTGTAGATATTGTTTATCCTGTAACTGTCACTTTCAGTCAGAGCCTTTCCGTTTGATTTTAACGTCTTTGCATATTCATCAGATATAAATATACTTTCGGATACTGATCGGATAGTTCCTTTTACGGTCAATGTATACTCATCGTCAGTTCCAAACGGGGATACTTTGATCTCATCGCCTGGCTTCAAGCTATATTTTTCAGCGATCCGCAAGCATACATATGCGCCGTCATCAGGAAGAATCACTTCATTGTTGTTAGATACAGCTTATGTACATACGCTTATTATTTCTGTGATATTAAAATCATTCACGTGAAAAAGCAGGGGCGAGAAGCCCCTGCCTGAATATAGAAATTCAGTATCTATTCTTCGCGAAGTTTTACGGCGTTTGCTGCGGTCCTTCGTCTTGCATCAGACATTGCGGCGTAATGACGTTTGGTAGTATTCACGTCTTTATGTCCGAGAACATCAGCCACAAGATAAATATCGCCTGTTTCCTGATAAAGCTGTGTGCCATATGTGCTGCGAAGTTTGTGAGGAGTAATTTTCTTAGTCGTAGTTATCTGCTGAGTATATTTGCTGACAAGATTTTCTACGGCCTTTACTGAGATACGTTTATTCTGAGAAGACAAAAACAGAGCGTTTTCATGGCCCGGAAGGGCGTTCATGTTTTTACGTGACTTAATATAGTCATCGAGGGCTTTAGCAACCTCATCACCGAAGTAAACAAACATTTCGTTTCCGCCTTTTCGGAATACATGTATACATCCGTTCCTGAAGTCAACATCTTTAATATCGAGACCTACGCATTCGGATACACGAATTCCGGTTCCAAGCAGAAGAGTAATGAGAGCGAGATCACGGACCTTGGTCTTTTCATAATATGCTTTCTGATGTTTTGAAAGGTCATCACCGGCATGTTCGATATAATCAAGCAAGGAAGCGACCTCGCCAGGATCCAGCCTGATAATTTCTTTCTGATGCAGCTTTGGCATATCTATAAGCAGCGTGGGGTTCGTGCTGATCATTTCACGTTTATAATAATATGCATAAAATGCCCTCAGAGCCGATAATTTGCGTTTTAAGCCTTTTTCACCATTAGTAATGAGTTCACCTGTACCTGATTTATTATAAGCCTTCAGATACTCGATATATTCCTCGAGATCAAGTGCGGATATTTTATCAAGAATATCGATTGTATATGAAGTTACAGGAGTTTTGGCATAAACAGGATTTGCTTCATGAAGATACTGGAAGAATATGCGTATATCATAAGCATACTTTATTCGTGTGCTGGCAGATGTGGTCTGGCTTATGCCGCGGAAAAAGTCACGCGCAAATTCAGGAAGAGTTTCAAGAACCTCACGGAGTTTTAAAGTATTTTCCAGATCGGTCTGTTCGTGAAATGTTTTAGGCTGCGGCATGTTGTTTTCCTCCGAATTAAATAAACGATAAAAAACAATATGGGTATAACACAGTTACTCATTAGAAGTAAAAAAGCAGTTATTTGCACGTAATACTGAAATAAGCCGCTTTTTATATATAACTATTCGAAAAACCTGCGTTTTCCGAATAGTTACCCTTCTGTATATATACCACTATTTTCGAGAAATTGTCAACTTTTTTAATTCTTCGTATATTTTTTCTGATTCGGGCGGACAGCCTTTTACGTAAAAATCAAAATGTGATGTACAGTTACCAACTCCGATCTTTCCATTTTTCCCTTTATGTCCCTGGCCGATGCCGATCCTGCAGTCAAGTTTATCGAGAAGTCCTTCCTCTTTAAGTTTTTCAAGCGCAGGTATCAACGCTGCGTAACACGCGCTGCAGGAATCGTATTCATCAACTGCATAATTTACGTCGAGAATGCTGCCATTTTCATAGCTGTCTTCAGACGGATCACCTTCTAAAGTAATGAGTTGTAATTCTGACAGGTCTCCGCAGCCTGCGCCAAGCTGTTCGGCAAGCTTTATGTATTTTACTGTATCTACATCAACTCCGAGCAAACTGCAGCCGAAAGTATCGGCAAGCACAGGATCCTTTGCCGCCATTATACAGTTTCTAACAAGCGGACTTCCGCCCTCTTCAAAATCCGGATCTCCGCATATATGATCTATAATTATAAAGTCCTGACGTATACACGTATTCAAAACAGCTATTGGTTTATGTAAACCAAGTCTGTGGAAACGTCTTTTTTCTGAGTCCGGAATAAGACCTTTCATGTTTTTAAGCGAACATGTCATATGTGTCTGACAATGTCCTTTAAGAACCGGAATATTTATAAGATAATCAAAATCTTTAACACATGAACATATTTTCAGTTCATATTTCTCATCGTCACATGAAGGATCAAATCCTTTGGGGATATATGCCTCAGCGGTATATGTACTGTCTTTTTTTGTATTAAGAAGTTTAACTCCATATTGCGCTGAAAGGGAATTGTACCCGCAATAATCAAAAGCCTCTTCTGTTTTATCGCCGACCCAGGACCCTTCGGCTATGGTAATACATTCAAGGCCTTTATTCTGCAGATATTCGATCGCTCCGGCGACGATCTCCGGATGTGTCGTCGCACCAAAAGAAGCCGGTGACGGAGTGACCAGATTCGGTTTAATGCCGATATGGATCTTACTTACGTCTTTTCCGGATGTTTTTTCAATAATATCCTCATACAGCCCGGCAGCTTCAAGAAGACGTATCGTCATCTCCTTAAAACAGGTGCCGTATGATCTTATTATTTCATTTTTTTTCATGATTATTCTTTATTCGAGTGTATCTTTAGAGACCTCTTCACCGTCTCTCCAGATCCTTTCAAGGTCATAAAATACCCTGTTCTGGGAATCGAAAATGTGAAGGACTATATCGCCATAATCCATAAGGATCCAGTTGCCGTTCAGATAGCCTTCAATATGTTTTGGAGAATGTCCGGCTCTTCCAAGCCTTTCCTCAACCTCATCAGCCATGGCCTTGACCTGGTTGCTGTTGGTTCCGTTGGTAATAATGAAATAATCGGCGATCACCGAGACTTTGGCAATATCGATGATCCTTATATCTTCTGCTTTCTTCTCTTCAAGAGCTTCAACGGCGATCCTTGCCATTTCTTTTGCATCAGCCATGAATAACCTCCGGTTTTGATGTATATTTCATTTTTGCCAGTTCATGATAATAATTATAAGCTTCTATAGTGCTTTCGTCCATCGTTTTATTGGTCTGTCTTAAGTATCGTATCGTCTCAGACATGACAGCCTCACAACCAAGATCCAGATCCTTAAAGGCCAGCTTTCTTATTTCAGGATCTATGGACATGATCTCTTCGCGGTTAGGCTCAATAAAATCCGCTATATAAACGATCTGTTCAAGAGCATTCATTTCAGGCTTTCCGGTAGTATGCCACCTTATGGCTCCGAGGATCTCCGGATCCTCAATTCCATATTCTCTGGAGGCGAGAAGAACGCCTAATTTACTGTGAAGCAGCGATGTGTTTTCCCTTTCCGTTTGGGTGATTTCTATACCATTCTTTTCACAAAGGGTTATACGTTCCTGCCCTTTTATTCCCTTTGCGCAGTCATGTAAAAGACCGGCTAGACGGGCCTTTTCAATATCACAGCCATGAGCCATCGCAAGAGCCGCCGACGTATAGGCCACTCCAAGAGTATGCCTGAAGCGGTATTCGTCAAGAGAACTCCGAAGTTTATCTTCTGTTTCTTTCCAGTTTATTTCAGTCATTTTTATATTCCCGATCAGCCCATCATAAAGATGTATTGTTTATATCAAAGATATATTCCGTTTCGTACTATATAATCGTAAACCTTATCGGTAACAAAATATCTGAATCCGCAGCCTTTTGCGATCACGTCCCGGAGCTCATGTGAGGATATCTGGATATCCGGACAGCTTATGCCGATAAAATCACCTTTAAGAAGCTGACGGTTTTCTTCCAGGAGTTTTTCCATTTTCGACTGATCACAGTCCGGCCTGTCCGCGGCAGCAATATGAGCATGCTTTACGATTTCCTCAGGCTTTACCCAGCTGTGAAATGTTTCAAGCGAATCCTGCCCTATTATGAAATAATAATCTTCGTCAGGATGTGCTCCGGTAAGCTTTTCGATAGTCTTGTAGGTATAGGAATAATCCTCTGATTCCATCTCTATAAGGCTCAGATCGAATCTTGGGTCATCTTCTATAGCGAGCCTTACCATATCGATCCTCTGATCATCCGTAGCGCCTTTTCTGTCGCGTTTATGAGGCGGTTTACCCGCTGGAATAAAAAGCACCTTATCCAGCCCCAGCTGCTCATAAGCAGCCTGGGCAAGTATAAGGTGACCTATATGGATAGGATCGAACGTCCCTCCCATTATTCCGACTTTCTTTTTAAGCATATTATTATCCTTTTCCGAATGTCAGATGTACAAGATCAATTTTTCTGTTCTTTTCATCTTCTGCCGGTTTGTACAGAACTATCTTTCTTCCGATGACCTGGACCACCTGTGACCTGGTGCGCTCAGAAACGGCCTCTGCCAGACTTTTGAGGTCATCCAGGCAATTATTCAAAACTGCGATCTTTACCAGCTCACGGGCACTTAGAGCCTCCTGAACGGATTTTACGACCTCAGGTGTAAGCGATTCCTTTCCGATATGTACGGAAGGGTCGATATTCATGGCCAGACTTTTAAGAAATGCTCTTTGTTTGCTTGTCATATTTTACTCCTTGTAAAACTCAAATGTCCAGCCATACATCCTGACTGTGTCACCCTCAGAGATGCCGGCTTCAAGCAGATCGTCCTGTATGCCGCTTTCCCTGACGAATTTCTGGAAAAATGCAAAGCCCTTTTCGGATTCCAGATTTGTATATCCAAGCATCTTTTCGATCTTCGGACCTTCTACGACATAGGCTTTTTCTTTTGAGTCATATTCGACCGTATACGGCAGATCCTCTTCTATCAGTTCGATGTCGGGATCATATTCAGGCTCAAAAACGACAGCCTCTTTCGGAAGTTTGTCCAGTACGCTTTGAACATAATACAAAAGCTCTTTAATACCATCACCGCTTACAGCGGAAATCGGGAAGACTTTGGTATTATCGTTTTCAAATTCATCCCGCAGCTTTCTGATGACATTTTCTTTTTCTTCATCGGAAAGCACGTCTGTCTTGTTCGCTGCAATGACCTGCGGTTTATCTATAAGCTTCTCGTCATATTTTGAAAGCTCCGCATTGATCTTACGTATATCTTCTGCAGGATCACGGCCTTCTGTTGATGCAGCGTCAACTATGTGTATGAACATCCTGTTGCGTTCGATATGACGCAGGAATTTGAATCCAAGTCCTGCTCCGTCGGAAGCGCCTTCGATAAGTCCGGGTATGTCCGCTATGACGAAACCGTTGCAGCCGTCAACATCTACAACGCCCAGATTCGGTTCAAGAGTTGTGAAGTGATAGTTGGCAATCTTCGGCCTGGCGTTTGTGACACGTGATAAAAACGTAGACTTACCGACATTGGGAAATCCGAGAAGTCCAACGTCGGCAATGAGTTTAAGCTCAAGTATGATCTCCATTTCCCTGGCGGGTTTGCCGGGTGAAGCGTATTTGGGAGCCTGCATGGTAGGCGTTGCGAAATTCATGTTGCCTCTTCCGCCTCTGCCGCCCTTCAGGACTATCATACGTTTGTTATCACCGGACATATCAGCTACGACTTTTCCGCTTACTGCTTCCTTTATGACTGTGCCTTCCGGAACTTTCAGTATAATGTCATTTCCGTCTGCACCGTGGCAGCGCCTTTTTCCGCCTTCTTCGCCGTCGGTAGCGGAATATTTCCGCTGATGACGGTAATTTGACAGGGTATTAAGACCGGTATCCACTTCGAAGATAACATCTCCGCCTCTTCCACCGTCTCCTCCGTCCGGGCCGCCGTCTGGTACATACTTTTCACGACGGAAGCTTACATGGCCGTCTCCGCCTTTTCCGGATCTTATAATGATTTTTGCTCTGTCAGCAAACATGAATTATCTCCAAATCATTCAAAAATACGGCTGCCGCAAAGCGACAGCCGTAGATACGCATAACAATTATTATTCTGCAGCAGTTTCGACAGGAATAACAGAAACCTGTTTCTTGTCCTTGCCTTTACGCTGGAATCTTACGATTCCGTCTGCTGTAGCAAATAACGTATCGTCACGTCCAAGACCTACATTAAGTCCCGGATGGATCCTGGTTCCGCGCTGTCTGTAAAGGATGTTGCCTGCTTTAACGAACTGGCCGTCAGCTCTCTTGGCACCAAGTCTCTTGGACTCGGAATCACGGCCGTTCTTCGAGGAACCCATTCCCTTTTTATGAGCGAAGAACTGAAGGTTCATTTTTAACATGTCCTTAGACCTCCTTAAAAATCAAATTTACAAATTGTTCCGTTTCCTCGTCATCTTTAATACTCTGTATGCCGAGGATGAGCGATTTAAGAAGCAGGTCGGCATCATGATCAGGTGTATCGGAAAAAGAAACTTTTATGATCCCCTCTTCTTCATCTGCTTCTACGTCCATACCGGTTCCGGTAAAAGCTTCTATCGAATTGACGGTATTAATGACAAGTGCAGATATTGCTGAACATACAATGTCGCTTCCGGCTTCGGCATAGCCTGAATGGCCCTTGCTTTGAAAGCCTCTGACATTTCCCAAATCGTCCTTGTAAAAGGTAAGCTCAGTCATTTTCAGGCCTGGATCGAATCGATCTTTACTTTCGTAAACTGCTGTCTGTGACCGTTCTTTTTGTGGTAACCTTTTTTGGGCTTATACTTGTAAACAATGACTTTCTTGGCTCTTCCCTGTTCAAGAACAGTACCGGTGACTTTTGCAGCTGCAACGTCTCCGCCGACCTTGATTGAACCTTCATCACTTATTGCAAGTACCTGATCAAATGTAACAGCCTCTCCTTTTTCTCCGGCGATCTTTTCAACTGAAACGATATCGCCTTCGGAAACCTTGTACTGTTTACCACCGGTTGCAATAATTGCGTACATAGGGCACTCTCCTCCTATCTACATTCTCGCCAGATTCGGTGCTGCCTGGGCAGACTTTTACCTCTCTGTGCGGCTAACTATGACATATTAGCATATATGATATTTTATGTCAAACAAATTGTATAGAATTCCTTCTGCTTTTTTGTCGGAAATTTTTATCATTAAACTGTGGAAAATCACTTGCTACGGTTCCTGATATACTCATCTATCCCCTTTGCAGCATCTTTTCCGGCGCCCATGGCAAGTATGACAGTGGCAGCTCCAGTAACTGCGTCTCCGCCGGCAAAAACGCCTTCTTTAGAAGTCTTTCCGTCAGCTTCATCTGCAATAATACATTTCTTTTTATTTGTATCCAGTCCTTCTGTCGTTGATGAGATCAGCGGATTAGGCGAGGTGCCAAGAGCCATGATAACTATATCACAGTCTATCTCAAATTCAGAACCTTCAACAGGTATCGGCCGGCGTCTGCCGGATGCATCCGGCTCGCCAAGTTCCATGCGTATGCATTTTATTCCTTTGACCCATTGATCATCATCAGTAAGGATCTCCACGGGATTTGTAAGAAGGTCAAATATAACACCTTCTTCTTTTGCATGGCCTACCTCTTCGACTCTCGCAGGCAGCTCAGCTTCTGTACGTCTGTAGACTATATGTACCTCAGAACCAAGCCTTAAAGCAGTTCTTGTAGCATCCATTGCTACGTTACCGCCTCCGACAACAACTACTTTCTTTCCGCACTTTATCGGAGTATCGTAATCATCCCTGAAGGCTTTCATAAGGTTATTGCGTGTAAGGTATTCATTGGCAGAAAAGACGCCGTTTGCATTTTCTCCGGGGATGCCCATAAAAACAGGGAGTCCGGCGCCAGAGCCGATAAATACTGCTTCATAACCCTCTTCGAAAAGTTCATCGATATATACAGATTTTCCTATAATGGTATTGGTCTCTATTTTAACGCCCATATCCATTACGTTTTCTATTTCAGGTGCAACGACAGCATCTTTCGGAAGCCTGAATTCAGGAATACCGTAAAGCAAAACTCCGCCCGGTTTATGAAGAGCTTCAAATATCGTAACATCATAGCCGATCCTTGCCAGGTCTCCGGCGCAGGTAAGTCCGGCTGGACCGGAACCGATCACGGCTACTTTATGACCGTTTTTAAGAGTACATGAAAGAGGTTTAATATTCTGTTCCTTTGCCCAGTCGGCGACAAACCGCTCCAGCTTGCCGATCGATATGGCATCGCCTTTCATGCCTCTTATCCATACTCCTTCACACTGGGTCTCCTGCGGGCATACTCTGCCGCAGATCGCAGGAAGTGCAGATGAACTGCTTATCGTTTCATAGGCTTTAGCGAATTCTCCGTTCTTTACCTGCTGTATAAAAGCCGGTATATCTATTTCTACCGGGCAGCCGGCAATACATTTTGCGTTTTTGCAGTTAAGGCATCTGGATGCCTCTGCAATAGCCTCTTCTTGATTATATCCGTAGCATACCTCGTCAAAATTCGTTGCACGGATTTTTGGGTCCTGTTCTCTTACCGGTACCTTTACCTTTGCATCAGCGGCTTTAATGGTTCCGTCTTCAGCAATATAAACGTTTTCTGATCCTGCCATTATTTGTCACCTCCGCAATTTCCGCATCCGCCATGATGTGTTTTTCCCTCTTCAAGTGCCAGCTTTGCCCTGCCCTCTTCTGTTTTATAAAGCTGTGCGCGTTTCATTGCCTGATCGAAATCCACAAGATGACCGTCAAATTCAGGACCGTCCACACATGCGAATTTTACTTCGTTTCCGACATTCAAACGGCAGGCGCCGCACATTCCCGTACCGTCCACCATTATGGGATTCATGCTTACGATAGTATGTATTCCAAGCTTCTTTGTAAGAAGGCAGGTGAATTTCATCATGATCATCGGTCCGATAGCTATGGCATAATTATAGTCATGACCTTCTGCGACCAGATCTTCAAGGCATTTTGTGACCATGCCGTTTCTTCCGTATGAGCCATCGTCGGTGGTAACATAAAGATTGCATACTTCGTTGAATTCTTTTTCAAGGATAACAAGATCTTTTGTCTTTGCGCCGATTATCGCATCGGCAGTAATACCGTTTTCATGTAGCCATTTGACCTGTGGAAAAACCGGTGCTGTTCCGACTCCGCCTGCGATAAAGAGGATCTTAAGAGAGCTTAATTCCTCTTTGCTCATTGAACAAAGTTCTGAAGGATTACCGAGTGGTCCGACTATGCTGTAAAAGTGATCTCCGCTTTTAAGTTCGGTAAGCATTGTGGTCGAAGCTCCGGCAGGCTGGAAAACTATCGTTATCGTACCTTTGGTTCTGTCGTAGTCACAGATCGTAAGCGGGATCCTTTCGCTGAATTCATCTTTGATAACAATGATGAACTGTCCGGGCATACAATGCTTTGCGATCCGTGGAGCTTCTACGACCATTCTGTAAATGTTGGCTGCGAGAAGATCTGATTCGATGATCCTGTACATGAACTCTCCTTTCATAAATAACGGTGAATGTCTATTCCAGATGGATAAAATCCGAGAATGTCAATAATTTAACGTTATAATATTAACATGCATTTTTGATAATGACAATGGATTATATCAAAAAAGGGACAGTTCTCCTGCTCATATTTTGGGAATACGGCAGAAGAATTGTCCCTGTTTTTTTAATAATTATTTAAGAAGCAGTAACTGCTTCAGGCACGACAGTTTCAGGTGGTTGCTCCGGTGTAGGTTCCGGCGTTGGTTCAGGCGTCGGTTCCGGTGTAGGTTCAGGCGTCGGCTCCGGTGTAGGTTCCGGCGTTGGTTCAGGCGTCGGAACTATTGTCTGCGGAGGATTCGTAGGATCCGGAATTACTGGTACCGTAGTTGGCGTCCAGTCTGTGTATCCGCTGTCATCCTGATAGTAGCTGTCATCCTGATAATAGCTGTCATCGTAATAGTACTGCTGAGTCGGAACAGGCGTAGCCGGCGCATAAGGACTGTATACAAATGTTGACGCAGAAATAGGTCCGGAAAGGCCTGTGCTGTCAAAAGCTACAGCATAGAATATATGCGCACCTTCAGGCATTGGAATCGGTTCTCTGTACATTTCGGATGACATGTTCGGCTTAGAATCGAAAGCATAGTAACATATGCAGCCTTCCGGTACAATGACAGAGATCATATTATTAGATGCATAATATGCGCCTGAAGCAGGCGATACCACAGGTGCAGCCGGCGCATTGATATCGATAATATACTCGGCAGTAGTCACTGTGCTCATAATTCCGGCTGAAGATACCGATATAGCCTTAAGTACTGTTGTACCGGTGGAAATGTGCACAGGACCAGTATATACATTCGATTCTTTTGTAGGCGTTGATCCGTCAATAGTATAGTAAGTAGATGAACCGTCTGAGGTGATCACGACATCTATTTCTTCCGTATAAGTTCCCGCTTCAATCGAAAAGATCGGTGCACCGGCAATATACCGGGAAAGAGATCTTTTTATATCTTCCGGAGCATTTTCAAGTAATGTCTGTATGTTTTCGGTATCATTGTCTGCCTGATAGATCTTCAGCAGCGTTCTGTATGCTTCTGTGTATTCCGGATCTTTGGTGATGATATCCCTAAGCTGTACGATCGCGTCGAACTGGTTGCCGTTGGCATATGTAAGTTTTGCCTGGAGCACAAGACATTCAGTACTGTCAGGCTGAAGTTTTAAGGCCTCAGCGAGCAGTCCGGCCGCATTGGCGTATTGTCCGGATTCATATGAAGCCGATGCCTGCGAATAATAATCTTCATAAGTAGGCTGGATCTCTTCAATCGTATCATTACGGATGATATACAATACAAAAACGATCGCAGCAACAAGAGCCAGGGCTACTGCAATTATCACGATCATTTTACGTTTTTTATTTCTGCGGAAGATCCTCTCTTCTTCCGCTATGAGTTCAGCCTGCTTTTTCGCTGCCTCTGATAATTCTTCATCATTTTCCGGAGAATTATTCTTTTCGAGCAGAGATGAGCTTAAGGTCTCGTAATCGGGGACCAGCTGGACCTCATAATTACACACTGGGCAGATCAGTTCACCGTCAGGTATTTCAGATCCGCATTTCGGGCATAAACTCATATCAATTCTCCTCGAGGTAATTTTCAAATTGTTCCATGGTCATAAGGATCTTCCTGGGTTTTGTACCCTCTTCTTCTCCGACCACGCCGGCTTCGCATAACTGATCCATAATACGCGCAGCCCTGTTAAATCCTATTTTGAAGGCTCTCTGAAGCATTCCTATTGAAGCCTTGTCTTTTTCAATAATAAAACGTCCTGCTTCCTTAAAATAAGCATCCTGATCGTCTGAAGGCCGATCTCCACCTTGATTCTTAAAAGATGCAGAATCTATATGCTGCTGGATGCTTTCGTCATAGGAGGTATCTCCCTTATGATCCACAAGGAAGCCCACGATCTTTTCGATCTCTTCATCGGATACGAAGCAGCCCTGTACTCTGGCCGGCTTCTGATACCCCTGCGGATAAAACAGCATATCGCCTTTTCCAAGAAGCTTTTCGGCACCGTTCATATCGATGATAACACGTGAATCGATACCGGAGGCGACCGAAAGCGCGATCCTAGACGGAATATTCGCTTTGATCAGACCGGTAATGACGTTGACGGAAGGTCTTTGCGTTGCTACGACAAGATGTATGCCTGCGGCTCTGGCAAGCTGGGTGAGCCTTACGATAGCATCCTCCACTTCTCCGGGAGCTACCATCATAAGATCTGCAAGCTCGTCGATTATTATGATTATCTTCGGCATCGGCTTTGGCGGTTCTTCATTTTCACCGACCGTAGGCGCGAGACGTTTGATCTTTTCGTTATAACTGTCTACGTCTCTTACTCCGAATTCAGCAAACTTATTGTAACGGTCTGTCATTTCTGCCACAGCCCAGTTAAGCGCACCGGAAGCCTTTTTCGGATCGGTAACGACAGGGATAAGCAGATGGGGTATTCCGTTGTATACACTAAGCTCAACGACCTTCGGGTCGATCATAATAAATTTGACTTCGTCCGGAGATGCTTTGTAAATAATACTCAGGATCAGCGAATTAATACATACTGATTTTCCGCTGCCTGTTGCACCGGCAACGAGCAGGTGAGGCATCTTAGCAATATTTGATACGACCGGTTCACCGGCGAGGTCTTTACCTACAGCAAATGCAAGCTTCGATTTGAAGTTGGTAAATTCATCTGATCTTATGATATCGCCCAGCATTACAGACGAGTTAGTCTTATTCGGGACTTCTATTCCTACGGCAGCCTTCCCGGGAATCGGCGCTTCTATCCTTATATCTTCAGCGGCCAGATTAAGCTTTATGTCATCAGCAAGGTTGACGATACGGCTGACTTTAACTCCCATCTCGGGCTGCAGCTCGTAACGCGTAACGGTTGGGCCAATGCTTACGTCTACTACAGTGGCCTTTACGCCGAAATTATTCAGTGTTTCCTGCAGTTTAAGTGCCGTGGCTTTGACCTGCGTAGACAGACCCGCGGACTTTGTGCCTGATCCGGACTTCAGCATGGATACCGGCGGGAATTTATATTCCGGTGCAGCAGGCTGTGAGCTGTTATTGATGATCTCAGCTGCAACAGCTGTTGTTTCATTCTCCGCCTCTTCTTTTGATGCTGCGGTACGTCGCTTTGATCTTGTCTTTTCTTCGGAAACCGGTTTGGTATCGACGACAGGTTCGTCAGCCTCAGCCGTTGTTTCATTTATTATGTTGTTTTTATCTAATACATCAAGTCCGGGTAAAGCTGGTACTTCATCAGCTTCATCTCTGAAGAGCTCGTCTTCATCAAAAGACATCTGGGCAGGTACAGGTCTGCTCTTTGCAGATACCTTTTCTGAGGGAGCCGCTTTCTTATCCTTGGCAAGGTTTTTCATAATGGGCTCGGCGAACAAAGGAGTTTCCGCTGTTTTATCAGGATAGCTGTCGTATTCTGAAAGATCATCAGCTTCTCTTCTCGCGGCTGCTCTCTCACTTCTGATCTCCCTTGCATGACGATAAGCTTTTGTACTCTTATCTTTGGCGTTTGTTACAAGAGGTCTCTGCGTGAGCAGGATCGCAAATACTATAATAAGTATTACGATGACCGTATATGCACCGACTACGCCGACGGCTCTGGCAAGAAGTGTCGCAATAAGTCCTCCGATGATACCGCCGCCAAGATGATCTGCAGCGCTGTCGGTATAATAGGAAAGAATGTCAGCATTCTCTTCATATCCTATCATAAGGATATGAAGGAAGGCTGTTATCATCAAAAGCAGCCCGATGGCTCCGGCGATCTTCAGCCTGATATGAGGCATATTCGAATTTGCAGTGAAAAATGCAATGCCGAAGAAGAGAAGGATCGGAAATACATATTCAATGAAACCGATCGTTCCGAACAGAAAACCTGACAGTATTTTTCCTAAAGATCCGCAAAGACCGAAATTGCTGAGCATCAAAAGAACAGCTATGCCGACAGCAGCAATAAGCAGGATATCGTTTTTAAGCGCGGTATCCTGTGCACTCTTTTGATTCCTTTTCCCTTTCTTTTCAGGAGAATTCTTTTTGTTTGAATTCTTCGGTTTTTTCTTAGCCTCAGCCATTTAATTAACAACCCCTGTTATTTTTATGATATGCCCCTAAGCTCCCCGGGCATGGATCATTTAATGACCAGATATATGATCATCGATACGGCACCAATCGCGAGACAGTACGCCGCGTAATATTTTGAATGTTTCGGCGTAATAAAGTTCTTTGCAAATTTAAGAGCAAAGAAACCGGCCACGGCCGAACCAAGCATGGCAATTAATGTATATCCGATACCTACTGAAGATATAAAGGATTTAGTTCTTATTATTTCAAGCACATATGCGCCAATCACTGCAGGAGTACTGAGCAGATAAGTGAAAAGCAATGTAAGCTTTACGCTGAATCCGCTTAAAAATGCAGCGGAAGTGGTCATACCTACTCTCGAGATCCCCGGGAATCCCGAAAACCCCTGAAAAGCACCGATAAGGATCGAGTCGAAATACTTCGCGGCATGTGGAGTCTTATATGGCTTTCCGGCGAATGAAGCAACTAAAAGCAGCAGAGCCGAGACAAGCATTCCAATGCCGGATCCGAGCAGATTGCCTACAAGCGTTTCCGAAAGTATGGCAACGAAAAATCCGATCACTACAGTCGGTATCATTGCAATAAGAGCCAGTGCAACGATCTTCCTGTATGTGTTGATGATCAGCTTTCTTCGCTGGTCATTTTTGCCGGTAAACAGCATTTTTATATTAAATACCAAGTCGCCTATAAGGGAGAAAAACTCATAAAAGCACCTGGAAAATGCCTGACGGTAAGTTATTATTACCGCGATCATCGTGCCTATATGCAACGCAATAAGGAAAAGAAGGTCTATCTCCCCTTCGTTTTTCATTATATTTGAAAAAAGTGTTACATGTCCGGTGGCACTTACGGGAAATATATCTGTTATTCCGCCTATCAGGCCCAGGATCAAGGCTTTAATATAACTCATAACGGTTCTCTCTAAACTCAGTCATCCAGGTTGGTATATACATACTGAACGTCGTCATTGTCCTCAAGAAGATCCAGCGTCCTCTGAAGATTCTTGAGCGCAGTTTCATCGGTAAGAGCTACGTAGGTCTGCGGGATCATGGTGATGTCGGCTTCATCCATCTCGATGCCTTCTTTTTCAATTGATTCCCTTACTTCTGAGAAGCTGTCCGGATCGGTAAGGATCTCATAGTATTCATCCTCTTCCTGGAAATCCTCAGCACCTGCGTCGAGAGCGATCATCATAAGATCGTCAGCTTCACCCCCGTAGTTTTCCTTAGAAATTATGATCTGTCCTTTTTTATCGAACATGAAGGATACACATCCGGGCGTCCCGATATTGCCGCCGCCTTTTGTGAATGCGCTTCTGACATCGGCTGCTGTCCTGTTTTTGTTATCGGTAAGCGTTTCAACGATTATAGCTATTCCGGCAGGGCCGTAACCTTCGTAAGTGATCCTCTCGTAATTGCTTGAATCACTTGAAGAGCTGGCCTTTTTGATACCTCTTTCAATAGTATCGTTGGGCATGTTGTTTGCTTTTGCCTTGGCTATTACATCGCGAAGCTTGCTGTTATTAGCGGGATCAGGACCACCTTCTTTAACGGCTATAACGATCTCGCGGCCGATTATCGTAAAGATCTTGCCTTTTTTTGCATCGTTTTTTTCCTTTTTGTGTTTGATGTTGGCAAATTTTGAATGTCCTGACATTTTTATTTCTCCTTATTAAATAATTATACTTTTTATGAATTTAAATCCGGCCGAAGCCTGATGATTAAATGTACTCAAGTAGTGTCCCTGCGGTTACCGCATCGGCGCCGTGATCTTCTGCAGCTTCCTGTCCTATACAGCCATGCCTGTAAACTGCCATAGCTTCGAGCGGAAGCACCGCATCCTTATACCTGGCCGTGTATCCGCCTATCATCCCGCTGAGCACGTCTCCGCTTCCGGCTGTTGCAAGAGCACTGCAGCCTGATGTATTGATGAAAACAAGGCCGCCAGGATAAGCCGTAACTGTACGTGAATCCTTTAACACGCAGGTCACATTGTTGGCCTCGGCAAAACGCGCCGCAGTATTTAACGGGTTATTTTTTATTTCATTTACAGGCAGACCAGTAAGGCGTGACATTTCCTTAATGTGCGGTGTGACCGTACAACTGCATTTTAACTCGCGAAGCGGCTTAAGGTCGGATCCTGCTAATATGTTAAGCGCATCGGCATCGAGGACAAGCGGAAGCGTATTTATGCTTAGAAGTTCTTTAATAAGAGCTTTTGCAAAATCACCTGTGCCGATCCCGGGACCGCAGACTACAGCGTCTGCCCATTCCAGATCTTTCCTAAGCTTTGAAAGATCTTCAGTGCATCCTTCATATGTCGTGATAAGCGCTTCCGGAATAAGTGTTGACAGCGCCGTACGGTTGGAAATATGGGTAAATATTTTCACCATTCCTATCCCGCTTTTAAGAGCGGCACATGCAGACAGAAACGCTGCTCCGCATATTTCTTCACATCCCGCTATTACAAGGAGTCTGCCAAAATCGCCCTTGTTTCCGGATTCGTTCCTTGCCGGCAGATAATCAAAGTCTTCTTCCGTTATGGCATAATATTCATCCTGAGGCAGCGGACTGCCGGGAAGAATGCCGATGTTTTCAACAAAGAGATCACCGCAAAGTGCAGGTCCGTTCTTAATAAG
>CADBMM010000106.1 GCA_902795795.1 uncultured Lachnospiraceae bacterium
ACAAACAGAATAAAAAGAAAGTTTCTTCAGAATCTGAAGACCATAAGTGAGTGGGCTGTTGTTCCGTTTACCGGCGGAGGAAAGAGCGAAGCTTTGTTCCAGAAGCTTATGATTACTGATAAATTAAAAAGCTTCGATGCAATTAATCAGAATAAAAAGAGCATACCGGAGCTGATGGAAAAACTGGTCGACAGGATAGTTCCGGAATCTGCTGACAAAGTCCATGCATCGGACTTCCGGGTGGAGTCGAAAAAACTACAGAGGACAAAACTGGTACTCGATATCACCGGTATCGTAAGTGTAGTGATCGTAATAGTCTGCATATGGATCGGCATTTTATAAATTCTAATAAAAAAAGGATATTGATAATTATCCTGGCTGCAGCTCTTTGCTTTCTGGCGTTTCTGATCGTGTCATTTCGGGAGGGATACATGGAGAGACGGTCCGCAATAGACCTCTATATGAAAAACAGTACTGCCGTATGTGAGATCCCGGATATCAACAGCGGTTTTATTCCTCAGGGTCTCGCCTATGATCCATCTTCCGACATCATTTTAATTACAGGTTATATGGGCGGAGGGGGATGCTCTCCGATATATGTAATTGACAGGACGACCGGACAGGCAAAAAAGATACTTATGTTAACCGACGGCGGTAAGAACTTTACCGGGCACGCCGGAGGCATTTCGATATTTGACGGGATCGCGTACGTGGCAGGAAGCACAAAAGGCTTCATGTACGGTTATTCCCTGCAGGACATTTATAATAGTGATAATAACGCAGGACTGATCCCGGACCGGGTAACAGATCTTAAATATGAAGGAGAAAAGATCCGGGTATCGTTCACTGCTGTCGACGACAAATTTCTTTACGCCGGGGAGTTCTATAAAGCCCCGATCTTCCTGACACATCGCTCACACAAGGTCGAATACCAGGGCGTTACTCAAAATGCATATCTTTTCGGATTCACGCCATCCTCTGACGGGAAGTCTGTACCGGCGTGTGTTTATTCAATTCCGGATAATGTACAGGGAGCGTGTTTCGATGACGGATACCTGTTCCTGTCACAGACTGATAAGATCTTATCTTCAAGAATTCTTACTTACAAGCTGGATACGTTTACCGAAGCAGGAACTAAAGAGGTCTTCGGAGCTGAGGTACCGCTTTATTGCCTGACAGAGGAAAATGCCAGCAAGATCACGTGCATTCCTGCGATGTCCGAGGAAATAATCGCCGTGGACGGGCAGCTGTATATTCTTTATGAATCCGCATCGAACCGCTACAGGATGGGCAAAGGCAGAGGATTTGAAAACGTGTTATCTACACCTTTAGCTTTTTTCAAATAGGACGGTGATCAATATTTTTTCCTATGATGAATATCTGAAAACAAAAAAAGCTTTGTCTTTTGAGGAGATGCAGGACTTGCACAGGGAGATCGCTGAAGAGGTCGGATCGGATGCAGAGGCAATGGAGCTGTTTGACGAGCTAATACGGACAGCGACGCGCTACTCAAGATACAGGGCGGACTGGCTGCTTCTGGACAATAATCAGAAGATGGATATCGACAGCAGCCGGACTGCCTGCCACGATTCCATGATCACACATGTGAACATGCTTGCGAGATATCTGAAGTCCCTAGGGAAGGAAGCAAAATGGCGAGACGCCCTGGGATATGAAGAGGAAGACCCTTATAACCGAAAACGGATAGGTGATTTTGCGTGTTATCTCGTGTTTGTAAACAGTTTGAATGCAAGGTGAGATCTTTAAATAAATGTGTGGTGTTGAGATAACAGCGTAAGTGGAGCAGCGAATGACACTAACGGACTTTTTGGATCAGAAGATCAAGGAATGCAGGGAAGAAACTGCCAGGATCGACGCCTGTTACAAAAGAGGCGTTATGACTTATGATGAGAACAAGAAAGAACGGCTTCAGGCTGCAGCAGCCGCATGGAAGGAAATAGAGAGCTTTTGCTTTAATGAAAAAATAGACCGGGAATATGCAAAAGATATTGTTTTTCAGCCTTTATACGCTTCTGTCGGGGTACATGTACAGAAAGTGCCTGTAAGATATTATCCAAGGGTAGAACAAATGACGGGAAGTATTTATTGGATATACAACCCGGGAAATGCCGAGAGTCTTTTTAACGATGATGACCCGATAGGAAAAACGTTCAATTTCAAAGCAACTTACAGGATGGGGGATGAAAAGATACCGGTCGATTACCTGTTTAAAATAAAAAACGAGGATTTTGATCTTGAAAAAAACAGGAGTGGATGGAAATGCTATGAGGGCATTGGAAAACTGGAGGGATATTACTGGTGCGATGCTTCCATAGATGTCAGAGAACATGAAGGCAAGATTCAGTCCGTGGCTCTCCAGAAGACATATTTAGATGATGAAGATCCGATATGGAAAAAACGTGCGGCTCATCCTGTAGAAGGTTACTGGTGGGTAGGGTTCAATGAAGAGGTCCCGGAGGAACTGGACATTCCTGAGGGTGAGTTTTATTATGATGAAACAAAGGATGAGCGAGGAGAAACAGCTATGAACAACAGTTCAAATCCCGGGCGGCCCGAAGGACCGGACGGCGTAAAGACACTTGAAAGAATGAACAAAGAACATGCGCCGCTGCGTGATTTCGGCTTTTCAAATATTGAATTCAGGCCGGAAATGCGCATTCTGGATGTGGGCTGCGGAGGCGGCATAACCATTGCCGAAATGCTGAAGCTTTCGGAAGGAAGCATCATCGATGGCATAGATTATTCACCGACCAGCGTAGAGCAGTCAAAAGAGCAGAATAAGGAATATTTGGGCAGCCGCGTTAATATTTACGAATCAGATGTGACAAAACTGCCGTTTGAAAATGATACCTTCGATCTTGCAACTGCAGTGGAAACGGTCTATTTCTGGCCGGACCTGCAGGCGGGGCTTAAAGAAATAAGAAGGGTATTAAAACCCGGCGGCCAGATAGCAATATTCAATGAAGGCAGCGATCAGTCGATCCTGGAAGTGTGGCCTAAGATAGATGGAATGCGCATCTATACGCCGGCTGAGATCACAAAAGAGCTGGAGGACGCCGGCTTTGAAAATGTACACGTAGAATATGGTGACGAGCAGATAATTGCTGCGATCGGTTGCAAAAATTAATGTGGAATTACGGTTGTAAATAGTGTATACTCATTCCCATCTGAAACGTGTACTAAAGCACGTCAGAGCCGGATTTGGCCGGATGGCAATAACAATATGTAATTTATAAACTGAAGGAGACGAAATGTCAGCAATTAAAGAGTTGCTTCGGGCAGAAGCAGACGGATCTTTAAGTTTCGGGGATTACGAGCTTGCCGAAAAAGCAAAGAAATCGGATTTTGAACATGAAGGAGATATCTACAAAGTAAAGACCTATAAGGACATCACGAGACTTGAAAAGAACGATTCCTTTATTTACGAATCTGTTCCGGGTACCGCAGTAAGCGGACTTAAATTAGAAAACGGATGCATTTCTTTTACGGTCGAGGGCCCGGAGGATGCAGATATTACTCTCGAACTCGCTGAGGCTCAGGATTATGAAGTTATACTGAACGGAACTTCGGCAGGAATTATCAAGACGAATCTAGGCGGAAAGCTTACGTTCGGAGCCGAGCTTTCAGCCGGCGAACCGGTAGAGGTCGTTATAAAAAATGCGTGATCGTCAGTGCGTGAGTTCCGTGAATGAAACAGAACGCGCCAGTTGAGACCGAAAGCCGGACAGTATTATAAGATAGGTATATAGCTTAACGGGCTGCCGTCAATACGGCAGCCTTAAAAAATGATACAGAAGGATCTTATGGCAAAAGATAAAAAAACGATATTTTTCTGTCAGAACTGCGGGTATGAGTCGCCGAAATGGATGGGACAGTGCCCGGGGTGCAGACAGTGGAATACATTCGTGGAAGAAGTAACGTCAACTAAAAAGACGGGAAAAGAGAGCACCGGCGCAACGTCAAAGACTGCACCTGTATCTCTTTCGAAAATAGATCCGCAGCAGTATGGCAGGATAACCACTGGTATAGCCGAACTTGACAGAGTGCTCGGCGGAGGGATCGTGCCGGGCGGGCTGATGCTTGTCGGCGGCGATCCCGGCATA
>CADBMM010000107.1 GCA_902795795.1 uncultured Lachnospiraceae bacterium
GGGAGCGTTAGTACCGCTGGGGAACCCGCACTAAGCGGAAGCGGTCTCTTGAAGGAATATACAGGATATGCATTAATAATGACTAATGCGACAGCCACTTTTCTATAAAAACATCAGTTGCTGATAGTTACGCCGCCGTCGACTTTGATGCTTGCTGCGGTGACGAAACTGGATTCATCAGATCCCAGATAAACAGCTGCGTAAGCGATATCATCAGGCTGACCCATACGTCCAAGGATGCATTCATTCTCCATCATCTGCTTCTGGATCTCCGGGCTGTTCTTTACGACATCCGGTGTCATGTTCGTCATGATCGGTCCGGGAAGGATGCAGTTGATACGGATGTGATCCTTCGCGAATTCTTTGGCAACGTTCATGGAGATATTGGAAACGCCTGCCTTAGCTGCTCCGTAGAAGTAGGAGTTGAGCTCCGGCCATACGGATGAGATAGAAGCAACGTTGATTATCGATCCGCCGCCTGCCTTTACCATCTCAGGGATAAATATCTGCATGTTCCAGATATATGCTCTTAAGTTTGTTTCGATAATGGTGTTGAAATCTTCATCGGTCTGCTCCAGGAAGGGCTTGTGTACAAGGACGCCTGCAGCATTGAAAAGGATATCTACACGGCCGTATTTAGCGTAAGCGGCTTCCTTCATTTTAAGGATATCCTCTTTGACGCGTACGTTCGTTTTTACAAAGATAGCATCCCCGCCCATCTCTTCGATCTGCTTAAGGAGAGCTGCGCCTTTTTCTTCGTTTCTTCCGACGAGAACGACTTTGGCTCCTTCTTTAACATACATCAGGGCTGTTGCTTCACCTATGCCTGAAGTTGCGCCGGTCACTACTGCGACCTTGTTTTTTAATCTGTCCATTTTGTTACACCTCCATTAAATATTACAATAACAGTATTTATATCGATAAAGTGCCATTATACAGAAACAATATTGCGGTCAGCTGCCGCGTTTGATTTAAGCCTCCTTCTTACGGTTCTCGGAGAAGAGTACAAACGGCGGTTCACCGTAATCGTTCCAGCGTTTTTCCGGTTTTTCCGGAAGGAGACCAAGCTTTTCCATTTCATCGGCTACGTCCTTCAGTCCGTATTTTTCATAGGTCTCTCTGTACGGCCAGCCGGTCTCAAGATCCCAGCCTCTGGCTTCGTAGCAAAGGTCGACCATTTCGTTGAACTGCTGCCAGTCGGCTGTGTCATTCCAGGAATCAGGAATGGACATGACGCGCCAGACTTCTTCGACCTCTTTACGGCGTGTGCGGCCGTGGTTCTTGATGAGGATGGCTCTGAAAAGCAGCTTGGAGCGGTAGGCGGCGTCGAAGAGCTCTGCAGGCGTCATCGGATAGCCTGTAGCAGCTTTGAACATTTCCGCTTCCATCTCAGGCCACCACGGATGGGGGCTCTGCCATTCGCAGGACATGACGGAATCTTTTATTTCCGCGTTGTTCTGTACATTGATGATGGCCTCAATAAGATGCGGGCTGTGGTAAGGATCGGCCATGGCCTCGGCATGATACTCATATTTGCTGTGGAAATGTTCTACTGTATTTACATCTCTTGTGGACATCATGCGGTTAATGTTTGCAGCAAGCCAGGTGGGCTTTTCCACACTGCCTTCATATCCGCGGCCCTGCCAGTGTACGCTCTGGCCCCAGCCGCCGTGCAGGCTTACCGGTACATCGATCCTTTGTCCGCCAAGCTCGTTGGAGAACCGTCCGTGGTAGATGGTTTCCGAATACTTTTCGTATCCCATTTCCTTGATCGCGCGGGACATGCCCTCGGCGAAGAGGTTTCCGAAGTAACCTTCGCGAGTGCACATATTCATAAGGAATGTCTTTATGAACTCAGTATTTTCAACATCAGGTTCCATACCTGTGCCCAGGTCCATACCGTCGAAAAGATGTTCTTTACTGCACATGGCCAGCCAGGTAAGGAGCCAGACATCGATTTCCCATTTATCGATACCCATTTCATTGCAGATATCGTTTATTATGCTTCCTCTTTCATAATCAGCCGACCAGAGATTGTAGGTATCCGGCTTTATGAGAGTTGCCTGGGCCTCAAAGTCCGGATCCGTAAAATCCGGTACCGGGAAATCGCGGCCAAGCAGTTTGCAGGGAGCGCAGTAGTTCTTTTCCGTCGGCCAGAACTGTCCGACAGGTGCAGGTATATCTGTGGTCCAGGTATAGGTACTTGCGCTGACGCATTTTTCTATATGGTTGCCGTTCTGTCCGAATGCACCGGGAGCGTCCATAAGAAGGGCGTTGCATCTCTGGTTACAGCCGGGTGAGCAGGCTACGTTTCCGCGATCGTATTTAACATCGAATTCCGAGCCAGGCACACCGAGTTTATCCAGGTGAAGAACGGGAGAGGGTCTCATGCTTGGGTTATTCATATTCAGGCGCAGATAGCCGAGCTTTTCAATATCGGACGGCATTACCATGCCGGTTCCGTGAACGACTATGGCTTTAAGGTTTTTGGAACCCCAGACTGCGCCGAAACCGCCTTTGCCGAACACAGAGTCGCTTGAGGTGGTTATCGTTGCGATCCTGACCAGCTTTTCACCGGCAGGTCCGATGACCATGCTCTTGAAATCGGATCCGTGCTTTTCCACAAGGGCAGCCTGAGTGTCGTGGACCTTAAGGCCCCACATATCGTCTGCGGGAAGGATCTCGATTTTGTCGTCGTCGATACAGATATATACGGGATGATCAGCCTTGCCCTGAACGATAAAGCCGTCATAGCCTGCGTATTTAAGTTCGGTGGCAAAGTAGCCGCCGATATTTCCCCATGTGAACTGTTCCGGATCGACAGCAGCTCCGACTGCAGCGGCAGCGCTTCTTCCGCCTGCAGGTATGCCGGTTCCGGTGGTCGGCCCGTTCATATAAATAAACTTGTTGCCTTCATCAAAAGCGCCGGTTCCCGGAGCAACTTCGTCGAAGAAGATACGGTTTATAATGATCCTGCCGCCTACATATTTCGGAACGTATTTGTATGTATCGAGGAAGGACACTTCACCGCTTGTAAGGTCGATGCGTGCGATCTTTCCGCTGTATCCTGTCAGCCTGTCTTTATTAAGAGGGTTGGCAAGAATATCATTTTTATCGTAATTAGGCATTTATTTCACCTCCTTACTTTCGTCAGGGAGATCAGCCGGGCGTACTCCGTCTGGCAGAAGCACAGAGTTATCGCTTAAGCCCAGACACTGAACAGGGCACCACTTGATGCACTGTGGTCCTTCCGGATTGTTGTGGCACAAGTCGCATTTGACCGCTTTCCATTTCTTGCGGTCTTTGTTTTTCCTGATCTGGATCCGTGACGGGGTGAATTTGCAGCTTCGCTGGCATTTGCCGCAGCCTATGCAGTTTTCCTCATCGATATAAACGATGTTCGTGTCGGGATCGAGTTTCATGGCGCTGTCTTTTTTCGGACAGGCTTCATAACATGGATGATCGCTGCACTGCTGGCAGGCCAGCACTTCATTGATCAGAGAACTTTTGATGTTGACCTGGATACGGCCGTTTGTACGTCCGGTGTAGCCTTCGTGGGTCAGTCCGCACATGATAGTACATGAAACGCAGCCCGTACAAAGAGAATACTCTGGCGAGTACTGGACGATATGATTGCCGAATCCTTCCGCCGCTTTGGGAACGGCATTGAAATTATCATTTGGCATAAAAGGCTCCTACTCCTCTGACATCTTTTTAATTACCGCGTGATGTCAAAAAATGCTGAAAATGATGTTTTCATTTCAGGTTCGTTTATATAATACTTACAAATCAAATTTTCTTATATGTCGGCTGGAATGTCAAGAAATTTTATCATTTCGGCGGGCGTGCTTAGTGATCAGTACAGAGTGATTTTGCAGCGGTGAAAGAGGATCAAAGATTTTTCTGAAACCCTTTGAATAAAGCCTTGCTTTCTGATATCTTATAAAAAAGGGGCATTATCAGGGGGAGTTATCATGGACTGGAAAAGAACTGCGGGATCTTTAATTTCGTTTCTGCTTATCGCTGTTCTTGTTTTTGCGTATCCCGTATGTGCGGATGAAAATACTGACATTGCAGATGCTTTGACTGATACAGTCGACAACAATGCGCCTGAAGATAATAGTGAGAGCGGAGCGGTAAGTCAGGATCCGGATCCTTCCGACAATACTGACGAAGAGGACGTTCCAAAAGAAGATATCCCCTCGAAACCTTACGGACAGATCGTCTCAGCCAATGTCGATACTGCTGCAGGTACTGCTTCTTTTGATATTGAGGTACACGCCGCATCGGGGATCAGCTCTGTTGCTGTCCCGACCTGGAGCTATCCCGATCAAAGGGATATTGTCTGGTATGAAGCACAGGCCGGAGATGACGGGCTTTACCACCTTTCTTTTAATATAGCTTCCCATAATTACCATTGGGCGACATACTATTCGCATGTATATGCCAGGGGAAACGATGGATCGATGACATATATCGATGGCGTTTCAACTTATTTCAGTGTACCGGTAAATACACCTGAAGTCATCGTTGAAGACATGACGTTTACTTTATCCATGCCGAATGCGGACTATCCGGGGCTGAGCGAACTCAAAGCAGCCATATGGAGCGAAACGGGAGGTCAGGACGATCTGTTCTGGATAACGCTGCCCTACAGTAGTGAACAGGATAAATATACCGCTTCGTTTCCGGCATCAAAGCTGAAGCACGGCGGGATAATAGATATACATATTTATGCTTTTAATAAGGGTGGCGGTTCGGCTTATGCAGGCGGGGTATCCGCAAGGCTGGATACGGCAGTCAGCGGAATCGTAGAAATATCGGATCTAGATCAGAACACCGGTAAATTCACGGCAGACATAAGTTTTAATGAAGGATCCGGCCCTGTATCTGACGTAAAGTTTGCTGTATGGTGCAGCAGTGATCAGAATGACCTTAAATGGTATACGGCGTCAATGCAGAGCGACGGGAGCTATTCAGTTTCGGCATCACTCTCAGGTCATAAAAATCATCAGGGAAAATATAACGTCCATGTTTATGCCGTTTCGGCAGTCACGGGAGAAAACATGTTTGCCGGCGGAGCTTCAAAAGAGCTGTATTTTACAGAGAATGTAACGCTTGAAGAGGGCAGTGACGGAACCCGCATACTTGCTGTTTCGGGGTACGGAGCCGGCTTTAGCGGACTAAAAGCTGCAGCCTGGAGTCTGGAGGGAGGTCAGGACGATCTTCACTGGATCAATATGACAAAGAACCCCGACGGA
>CADBMM010000108.1 GCA_902795795.1 uncultured Lachnospiraceae bacterium
AGAGCAGATGATATCACCCGCTGCATGAGATGCGTTACCTGCTTCCACAGCAGCACCGTAAACGGCTTCTACCGCTGCGCCGTTAACCCTGTTATCGGCAACGAGCTCAACAGGATGAATATCCCCGAGGCAAAGGTCAAGAAGACAGTCCTCGTAGCAGGCGGCGGAATCGGCGGCATGCAGGCAGCTATCACAGCTAACCAGCAGGGCCACAAGGTCATCCTTCTTGAGAAGTCCGATAAATTAGGCGGCACTCTCCTTTGCGAAAAGGATATCCCCTTCAAGCAGAGGCTTGATGATTACCTTACTCTTCAGACAAAGCGTGTTATGAACTCTGAGATCGAGGTACATCTTAATACGGCTGCTACACCTGAATCCGTAGCTCCCTTCAAGCCTGACGTTATCATCGCTGCTCTCGGAGCACGCCCCGTTAAGCCCACCTTTATCAAAGGTATCGACGGCGATAACGTTATGGGTGCAGAGGAAGTTTACTATCATCCGGAAAAGGCTGGAAAACGCATCGTTATCATCGGCGGCGGCCTTGTAGGCGCCGAGCTTGGAATCTATATGGCTGACACACATAAACGCGATGTCACTATAATAGAAATGCTCGATCATATTGCAGGAACGCCGACTCCGTGCAAAGGCGGCACACTTCCGCCTGGTCCTGAAATGACCACAGGCGAAAGAATGAATGAACTTGTCATCTTCAAGGGCGATAACGTTGTCCATGACATTTCGATCCGTGAAAAGATGAAGACTCTTCCCAACATCCGCTGCTATGCAAGCACAGCAGCTCGTGAGATCACACCGGAAGGCCTTATCGTTAAAGATGATATTAACGGTGAGTATCTGGTAGAGGCTGATACCGTCGTATACGCCGTAGGACAGATGCCGCAGACTGAAGCTGCATATGCCCTGGCAGACTGTGCAAGAGAATTCTATCCTCTTGGCGACTGCGTCGCTCCGCGCAATATCATGGCGGCCACACAGGCTGCCGAGCAGATCGCTATCGATATCGGACGTCAGTAAAACTTACTTCAGATATTAAGCCAATAATCAGGCCGGCAGATTTCTCTGCCGGCCTGTATTAATCTGCACGCTGTATGTATGAATGTATTTGCATTCGCTACATCAGCCGTGGCTTATTACGCCGTTGGCATCTCTGACATAATCTCCGGTATTCTCTCCGCTGAAATGAAGAATGTCTTTCTCCAGTTCGTGAACAAGTATCGGGCTGTGAGGAACTTTTCCAGGTACGAAAACAAGCGTGCTCTTCTTTGTGTGGATCGTTTCTCCTCCGATATAGAAGCTGATATCTCCGTTCAGCTCTTCCGGATGCTCGGGATCACTGCCTATAAATGCAATGACTTCCATATCATCATGTATATGTTCTGCCGGGCCTGTCGGGTTTACGGTATGGAACCATACGCACTCTGTATATGGTGCTCCAGCGAGCTTTGCGTTGTCTATCCAAAGCAGGAAGGTCAGGAAGCCTTCCGGAGCTTCGGGAATAATTCCATCGGGACGTTCATATTTTGTAACGCGGTAATTCGCATATGTACCCTGCGGAGCCTTTGCCTCAGCCGGCTTTGTCTCATATTCCGAATCGGATATAAGTACCACATAGTGCAGCAATGGCTTCTTTACATCTTTTGCTGAAATGATATTATATGCGCAGCCTTTCGGAACAAATACAAAGCTTGTCTCCGAAAATACCAGATGGTCATTCTCGATCTGGAAATCGATCTCGGCGTTCAGATTCTCGTGATCCTTTGGATTTCCGCCTACGAACATGTGCAGAGCATCTGACTCATGGCAGATCAGGCCCTCTGTTGTCATGTCAGCTGTTATCCACTCAACAGCTGCGAAATATGCACCCGGAACAAGCTTTCCATCCAGACAAACGGACGGTCTTACGGCATCTGCGGGTGTGCACTTTGTGGTCCACTTGCTGCAGGCTCCGCCTCTTGCGAAATTCTTCTCGTACATAAATTACCTCCTGAGTAAATATTTTTTTGTTAAAACGGGAAAGGCACTTTTTTGTCTGTCGATATACGATCTCTCCCGCAGTAAAAACGATTTACATGTTTACACTGTCTACGATTTCTCAATCTTCAAGCAAAGCCGCTGCCTCCTTGAGGAGGTCTATGATCGGCAGATGCTGAGGACAGGCACTCTCGCACTGCCCGCATGCGACGCATTCGGAAGCCCTCGGTCCGATCGGACGCACCCTGTATTCGATCTTTGCCTTCTCCAGATTTCCATAGGTCTTATACAGATTCACAACGGAGAAAATATCCGGAATATGGATCTCCATCGGGCAGCCCGGCGTACAGTAACGGCACGATGTACAGGGGATACGGTCCATGCTCTCATAGATCCCTCTCGCTTTTTCGAGCAGCTGGAATTCATCTTCATTAAGCGGTTTAAAATCCTTCATGTATGAAATGTTGTCATTCACCTGTTCTATTGTGGACATTCCGCTTAATACGATATCAACTCCCGGAAGCGATGCCGCATAGCGCACTGCCCATGATGACGGGGACGCATCAGGATCCGCTGCCTTAAGCATATCGGCTATTTCCTTAGGAGGTTCCGCCAGGAGTCCGCCCTTTACAGGCTCCATGACTATTATCGGTTTTCCGTGTTTTACAGCTGTCTCGTAGTTTCTTCTTGACTGCACGCCCGGATCTTCCTTATCTACATAATTGATCTGCAGCTGAACGAACTCTGCATCAGGATGATCTGTAAGTACCTTGTCCAACATTTCCGGAGAATCATGGAAGGAAAAACCGTAATGCTTTATAATACCTTCCTCTTTAAGTTTTTTTACGAAATCCCAGATACCGTATTTATCATAATTGTCTATACTTGAAGACTCAACTCCATGAACGAGATAAAAGTCGATATATCCGGCTCCTGTTCTTTCAAGGCTTACTTCTATCTCCTTTTTAGCCTCTTCCTCGCTTTTGCAGCAGAAATCACCGGCATTCAGTTTTGTTGCAAGATAATAGCTGTCTCTGGGATATCTTGAGCAAAGCGCTTTTCCGACAGCCTCTTCAGAGCCTTCGTATACATATGCCGTATCGAAATATTTCCCGCCGGCTGCCATAAAGGCATCGACCATTTCCTTTGTTTTCTCAATATCGATCTCTTTACCTTCCCTCGGCAGCCGCATCATGCCGAAGCCCAGTTTAAGCCCATCCTTAACAAGGTGTTCCATGTTTACCCTCCTTTACGTATGCAGTAAAACCGCTATTATTGCTGCATATGAATTTCTCTGCATACTTATCGACCGCAGAAAAATACCGCTGATGATATTTTAAATTCATCAGCGGGACATGTAAAGGTTAAATGTAAAAATGGTCAACTTGTTGTGGAAATCAGCCAATAATTATAAATACAAGACAATCCGCCTGCCCTGTCATTTACAAAGCGGCTTTACTCTTCTTCATCTCTGAGCCGGCGTTTCCATATGGCAGCCGCATTGCTCCTTACAAGCAGATCCTCTATATTTATTCCTGCGGGGCAGATATCCCTGCAGGCCAGCGATTTCCCGCATCCGTCGTATACTGCCTTTTTATAACTGCGTCTCAGCTCTTTGACCTGCGCATCAGGCATTTTTGATATGAGTCTCGCCAGCGGCGCCATAGCGGCCATTCCGCCGAATTTCCCTTCTGCATGGAAGTTAGGGCATACCTCAAGGCAAAGTCCGCACTGAAGGCATTTTGAAGCCTCAAATGCCATTTCACGTCCCCTTGACACATCTGCGCCGTTTGCGAACCAGACCCTGAGTTCTTCAAGCCTGTCCATCATATCCTTTCGGTCAACCAGAAGGTCTTCGATAACCGGAAACTTCCTTAACGGTTCGACCGTAACTGAATCTCCCTTAAGATCTGCGAGGCAAGTATCGCAGGCCAGACGCGGCACCTTGTTTATGACCATCGCGCAGGCTCCGCATTTTTTTTGCAGGCAGCTGTGCTCCCAGGTCACCGGCAGGGTCATAAGGGCCGTTGCAACGGTCGCAGATCCATCTGCCGTCTCATATTCAAATTCCTGCCAGTAAGGCTCGCTGTCTTTTGAAGCTCTCCTCAATATGCGCAGTGTCTTTTTCATCTGTTTCTCCGTATATAATACACCTTCCGGCAGACTGCTCTTATGCATTGCAGCCCGCGCGCCATCTTATTACCCGTTTTCCTGTCCGGTTATCTTCTCAAAGCTGATCACGGTCTTATCGGCCCCGCGCCGCGCAACTGTGATCTTTTTGTATTCATCCTTAGTCTCAGGCCAGTCAAGCCGTGTATGGGCCCCTCTCGATTCCCTGCGTTCAAGCGCGCTCAACAGCATGGCCTCCGCAAGATAGTATCTGGCCTCAAATTCGTCAGACATCTCAGCGGAAATTATCGTATGCAGCTCATTCAGGGCCGCCTTTATGCTTTCCTCATTTCGCCGTACCGAAAGTCCTTTGACCAGAATACGCTCCATCCGGGCTTCCGCTTCTTTTTCACTTGCCGAAATGCTTTCGAACGTCCGGAAAAGCGCTGGAGGATTGTCGGCGGCACTTTCAAAATATCTGTACGATTCATCAGCCGCCGTCTCTGCAGCCACCCGTCCGCCGTATACCGCGCCGAGAAGCGAATTCCCTCCGAGCCGATTGGCCCCATGGTAGGCACATGCGCATTCTCCGGCAGCGTAAAGGCCTGAAATATTCGTCCTGTGTCCTTCGTCCACCCTTATTCCTCCCATGAAGTAATGAATTCCCGGAGAAACAGGGACCGGTTCCTTTTTCGGATCGATACCCAGATAATGGATTATTTCTTCTCTCAGATCAGGGAGCTTTTTCTTCCATGTCTCATCGCTTAAAGCCGTCATATCTATATACACCTGCCGGCCAAGAATATCTTCTTCCCTTGATATCACATCTCTGGGCATGAGATTGCCCCGCACGCCGAATTTCTCCTCGAGCCAGTAACAGCGCGAGCCATCCTCTTTTACGTAGAACAGCCTTCCGCCCTCGCCCCTGGCAGCTTCTGTCACAAGCAGCCTTTTACCCGTTATCGGCACCGTCGTCGGATGATACTGTATAAATTCCAGATCAGCAAATTCCACTCCCTGGATGAAGAGCTCCGCTGCCGCCGATCCGGTATTTGCCGTCGTCCCGGTAGTCATGCCGGGAAACATCCCGTTAAGCCCTCCGCAGCACATTATTACAGGTCCTTCCATGCACATGACCTTTTTTTCGTAAATGTCAAAGACCTGGACCCCCTCACATCTTCCATCTTTTAAAAGAAGACGTTCAAATCTGTGGTGGCACAAACGCAGCACATGACCGGAAGCTTCATGCTTTCTCACTTCATCTATAAGCGCTGTAGTAAGCGCTTTCCCGGTACTGCTCTTTGCAAATGCGGTACGCTTCTTTTTCTGTCCTCCGAAATTGCGCTGGATCATGTGCCCGTTTTCCCGATTAAAAGGAACACCGAGCTTTTCAAACTCCCTTACGATCGAAGGCGCAGCCTCTGTCAGACCTTTTACCATGACCGGATCGGCCAGATAGCATCCGCCTTTCATGGAATCCTCGAAATGCCCGCTTACGGTATCATCCTCGCCCATAACGTTAAGCGAAGCGTTGATCCCTCCTTCAGCCAGATTCGACTGCGCTCTCTGCGAAGGCTGGACCGAGACCAGGCGCACATAAAGGCCTTTTTCAGCAAGCGTCTTCGCCGCTGACAGGCCCGCAAGTCCTGCTCCGATTATATTTATGTAACTGATACTCTCAGCCAATGGTTCTTCCTGCCTGTTTGAAAATTAATATCGTTCTTTACTCACTGCTTCTCAGCAATAACCCTGTATCAGTCCTGCATATCCTGCAGGCCGCAAAGCCTGCCGTCAGCATACCTGCGAGTGTCGTAACAGCTGCCGCGATCAGCGCAGTAACAAATACATAGCCCGCTCCCGGCATTATAAGCGGCAGACCAAGTCTGGTCTCAATAAATCCGAAAAACGGAATGCTCACAGCCAGAGAAGCTGCGATGCCGGCTATGCTTCCTGCCAGACTGAGTATAAAGCTTTCCGTGACCGTGAGTTCTGAAAGCATTTCTCCCGATGCGCCAGCGACCCGCAGCACCGCATATTCCTTTCTCCGCTCTCCGGCAGCCATGAAATGAACGGCGGCCATAACGACAAGCGAGGCGATCCATATTACTGCAATTACTGCTTTTGCCGTCCCGGAAGCCGCTTTGAGGCTTCCGCTTATGCCGGTGTTCATGGCCTTCGTGGAAATGGCAATGACCTTTTTAAAGTGAATATTGATATAGTTCAGGACATCCTCGACCTCATAGCCTCCGGCCACGTTAATGAGTATGCTCGTGACCGAATTTCTGCCATTCGCCGCTGCATATTCCTGGAGCTGTACATCCCCCGAGGCTTTGACGAGGGCTTCAGCGGTCTCCATGTCGACAAAGATCGAGGTATCGTATGTCGTTCCTGTTTTCTGAAGTTTTACAGCAGCAGTAAGCTCCGTACCGTATATCCCCAGAACATCTTTCACACCCGCTTTCACGTCGCTTCCGATCACTGCCTGCATATATCCTATATTTCTGCTTCCGGTACCGTCGCTCCACGGCAGTACCGAAAAATCCGTCTCCGGATCAAAGGCGATTATATACAGCGGACCGTCGCAAAGTCCGCTTTGAAGCTCCGACACGAAATACTGCCAGGTTGCAGCTCCGACG
>CADBMM010000109.1 GCA_902795795.1 uncultured Lachnospiraceae bacterium
AAAGGCTGTGTGATAAGAGATTCGATCGTCATGCGCAAGAGCAAGATCGGCGATAACGTTTATATGGAAAAAGCCATAATAGGCGCGAATACGGTCATCGGAAACAATGTAAAGATCGGCGTTGGAGATCCTGCTCCGAATGTAGTGAAACCGGATATCTATACTGATGGTATCGCGGCTGTCGGCGAAGATGCGGTCATACCTGATAATGTGACGATAGGAAAAAATACTGCCGTATCCGGCAGGACCACTGCTGCAGACTATCCGAACGGATGCCTGCCGTCAGGAGGATTCCTTACAGGGGAGGGCGATGAAGTATGAAAGCGATAGGTATCATTTTGGCGGGCGGAAATAACAGCATGCGTATGGGCGGACTTTCACAAAATCGTGCCATTGCTGCCATGCCGGTTGCATGTACATACAGAAGTATTGATTTCTCTCTCAGCAACATGACCAATTCCGGCATTGGAAAGGTCGCTGTACTGACAATGTATAACGCGAAATCCATCAACGAGTATTTACGATCATCGAAGTGGTGGAATTTTGGACGCAAAAACGGTGGGCTGTATGTATTTGCTCCGACACTTACGTCCAGGAACAGCTGGTGGTACAGAGGAACAGCCGATTCTATCTATCAGAATATAGAGTGGCTGAAGACGAGCCATGAGCCGTACGTAGTGATTGCTTCCGGCGACGGAATTTATAAGCTTGATTATAGTAAAGTTATAGATTATCATATTGAAAAGGATGCAGATATAACCATCGTCTGTACACATGTAAACGATGACCCGAGAAGATACGGAGTTATCAGTATGGACGATGAAAACAGGATCACTGAACTCCAGGAGAAACCGCTGGAACCGGAATCCAATCTGATTTCATGCGGTATCTATGTATTCAGAAGGCGTATGCTTATTGAAATGCTGGAACAGTGCGCCGCAGAAGATAAAAGCGATCTTGTAAATGATATAATCGTCAGGTATATCAAGCGCAACAAGGTTTTTGCTTATCTTCATAATAATTTATGGAGCAGTATTTCCAGCACGGAAAAGTATTATAAGACCAACATGGCGTTCCTCAATCCGGAAGTCAGAAAATACTTCTTTGAAGAAGAGCCAAGGATCTATACAAAAATAGGGGATCGCCCGCCGGCAAAATACAACGAAAATACGGACGTGAAAAATTCGCTGGTCGCAGCAGGCTGTATTGTAAACGGCACAGTTCAGAACTCACTTTTATTTAAGAGCGTTTATGTAGGGAACCGCTGCGTTATAAAGGACAGCATCATCATGAATGATGTTTATATACAAGATGACGTTTATCTTGAAAATTGCATCATTGAGAGTCACAGCATAATTAAATCAGGATCTTCGTACATCGGAGGAGAACAAGTAAAAGTCGTAAACGAGGGTATGGACATTTATGAGTTCACGTAACCGTAAACCGGCAATACAAAGGAGAAAAAGATGGAGATTACAGATATCAGGGTTAGAAAGGTAACTTCTGATGGCAAAATGAAGGCATCTGTATCCATTACGATCGACGGCGAATTCGTTGTACACGATATCAAAGTCATCGACGGCGAGAAAGGCATATTCGTTGCCATGCCGAGCCGTAAGTCTTCAGACGGATCGTATATCGATATTGCGCATCCGCTGAACCAGGAGACCAGATCCAGACTTCAGAAGCTTATACTCGAAGCCTATGAAAAACTTGTCGAAGATGAGTAATCTCTCAGCTAGCTTATGGTCATGAAACTCGACAAATGAAAGGAGAAGCAGATGATCGAACTGCTTCCGCAGAAGTTCTCAGAACGTATGCGCCAGATGCTCGGTGCAGAATATAAGATTTTTCTTGATTCTTATGAAGAAAAAAGAAAAAACTCGCTTAGGATCTGTGAACTGAAGACAACTGAAAAACGAGTAAAGGAACAGGCTCCATTTCAAATGGAGCCTGTTCCTTGGGTGAAAAACGGATTTTTTTACAGTAAAGAAGTCAGGGCCTCCGCTCACCCGTTTTACAAGGCGGGGGTATATTATCTGCAGGAGGCCTCTGCCATGACGCCTGCTGACCGGATCCCGGTGTGCCCCGGAGAAAAGGTTCTGGACCTTTGTGCGGCGCCGGGAGGGAAAGCTACCGCGCTGGCCGGAAAACTGCACGGAAAAGGACTGCTTGTGGCCAATGAGGTCAGTCCTTCAAGAGTAAAGGCGCTGCTGTATAATCTTGAAAGCTGCGGCGCGGAAAATATTATAATTACGAATGAGCAGCCGTTCCGGCTGGAAGACCGGTTTAAAGGCTATTTCGATAAAATACTCGTAGATGCTCCATGCTCCGGAGAAGGGATGTTCAGAAAAGATCCGGATGTATGCAAATACTGGTCGCCTGAAAAGGTGACGGAGCTTGCAGCACTTCAGAAAACCATTCTTAAAAGTGCGGCAGCCATGCTCAAAGAAGGCGGGATGCTCATGTATTCTACCTGTACCTTCTCCGCGGAAGAGAACGAGATGAACGTTTCCTGGCTGCTCGATACTTTCCCGGAATTTGAGCCGGTGGATATTGAATGGTATGAAGGCTTCGATCATGGCAGAAAAGAATTTGCCGGCGGAGATGCACGGGTGGAAAAAAGTGTCAGGATATGGCCTCACAGGATGGACGGCGAAGGGCATTTTCTGGCATTGTTCAGAAAAAAGCCGGATGACGGATCCGGGGAAATGAAAGAGGCAAGCGGCAGGTCTGAAGCAATAATGCCTGAAGAAATACGTGCCGTAAAAATGTCTGTCAAAGCAGCAGTGGAAAGAACAGAAGCTGTAAAGAAAGGTAAAAAGAAGGGCAAAAAGGAAAACAAACAGTGGGATGGGCAAACGACCGGCGGCGGAGGACGGAAGCTCAGTCAAGAAGAACTCAGGTTTTTTGAAGAGTTCGCAGCCGCCTGCCGCAGGGAATTTCCGAAAGACAGGCTTGAAGTCCGCGGATCACAGCTCTTCCTTCTGCCTGAATTCACACCGGACCTTACAGGCCTTAAATATATAAGATACGGACTTTTGCTTGGCGAGCTGAAAAAAGACCGTTTCGAACCCTCACAGGCGCTGGCAATGAACTTATCAGGCGAAACGTTCGACAATTCGTTCGATCTTGATCCTTCGGATGAGAGGATCGCTTCATATCTGCGGGGAGAGACTTTGATCCTTTCCGAAGATGA
>CADBMM010000110.1 GCA_902795795.1 uncultured Lachnospiraceae bacterium
AGGAAAAATAATGAATAAGTATGAACTGGCACTTGTTGTAAGTGCGAAAATCGAAGATGATGCCAGAAAAGAACTTGTTGAGAAAGCTGAAGGCTACATCACTCGTTATGAAGGCGTTATCGGACAGGTCGAAGAGTGGGGAAGAAGAAGACTCGCTTATGAGATAGCTCATCAGAGAGAGGGATATTATTACTTTATCCATTTCGAAGCAGAGACTTCAGCACCCGCAGAGATCGAAAGCCATGTACGTATCATGGACAATGTACTTCGCTATCTTATAGTACGCACAGATTCCGACGAGATCATCGCTCCTGCTCCGGAACCGGAGTTCGAAGATGAGGCAGAGGAAGCTGTAGCTGAAGCTCCTGTTGAAGAGGCAGAAGCTGAAGAAGAAGCACCGGCTGAAGAAGCTCCTGCAGAAGAAGCTGCAGCACCGGAAGCAGAATAAGATAAGGAGGATAAGACCATGGCAGAAGTAAAAGAAAGAACATTTAATCCCAGAAAAAGGATCCAGAGAAAAAGAAGAAAAGTCTGCATTTTCTGCGGTAAGGACAATGCGATCAATTATAAAGATACAGCCAAGCTTCGCCGTTTCGTTTCCGAGAGAGGCAAGATCCTTCCCAGAAGAGTAACAGGAAACTGCGCTAGACATCAGAGAGCTATCACACTGGCAGTTAAGAGAGCAAGACATCTTGCTTTAATGCCTTACGTTGATGATTAATAACTGATCTGTACCTGACAATAGCCAGACTAGTGGCAAATTACGGTAAATACGGCTTCGGGACTTCCCCGGAGCCTTATTTTATGTTATACTGATTCTGTATACGCTTAAAAATCACAAACAGGCAGGGCCGCTAAATGGCGAATAAAGCAAAAAAGAAAAACACAAAAACTGTGAAAGATCAAAACAGTAAAACAAAGAAATCAAATACAAAGCCGGCCGCGAAGAAAAAGGTCAAAGTGAAAAAAGGGCATGCCGGCAAGATAGTCGCTTCATTTGTAATTATAATTGCCATAGTGGCTGTTGTAGGCGCTTTCTATATTAAAAACTCATTCTATTACCAGAACCATTTTTATCAAGGAACATTTATAAACGGAGTCGATGTTTCGGATATGACGGTAGAGGAAGCCAAGGCTACCATACAGAAACAGCTGGACACTTACGTTTATTCGTTTACTGATCATGAAGGACGCACCTCTGTCATAGCTGCTTCCGAGCTTGGAGTGACCTATGATGACAACGGCGAGGTTCAGTCATTGATGAGATCGCAGAATCACTGGTTCTGGGTCGAAGAGCAGCAGGGTACCGAGAAATACGAGGTGACTGCCGGTTATACCTTTAATCAGGAAGTATTAAACCAGTGGGTGGATGCACTGGAATGCCTTAATGACGGCGTAGCTCCTACAGATGCCTATGAGCAGGTAAATGAAGAGGGTTATTATGAAATAGTTGAAGAGACCTACGGTGATCTTATAGATAAGGAGATGTTGCGCGCCATCATATTTGACGATGTTACAAACGGCGTGACAGAAGAAAGCATCGATGCTGACAGCGAAGTGTTCCTTCGCCCGGCGGTTACCGCTGATGATGAAGAACTTGTAGCATCTGTAGAGAAGAAGAACCATGAGATAGATTATCAGAAAAGGGTCGAAGAAATAACCAATATCAACTTAAGCTTCCCCTCCTATATCGATGTTGCTTATCTTGATCAGACGGCTCTTAAAGGCATGATAAAAGACGATGAAAACGGCGATCCGCAGATCGATAAGGAGAAGATCGCGGAATGGGTATATAATTGGGCGTCAGCCAGACAGCTTATTAATGACAGTTATCTTTTCTGCAGTCATTCAGGATATGTGCTCAGACTTCCGAACGGAGTAACGAGCGGATGGCATCTGGATGTCGGAGCGACTGCCGAGAAGACCTATCAGGCTGTTATTTCCGGAGTGACCAATCAGCAGTTGTTCCCTGTCATGTCCGATGCGGCAGGTATACTGCAGCAGGACAGCACGTATATCGAGATTAATCTCAGTGAGCAGATGATGTGGCTCTATTATAACGGAGCTATCCTTGTTGAAACGCCGATAGTGACGGGCGATCCGACCAGAGGCCTTTCGACTCCAAGCAATGGTTTCTGGAATATTATCACCAAACTGACTGATTATATTTTAAGAGGTCCGATGCAGCCCGATGGTTCATATGAGTGGGAAACGCACGTGGATTACTGGATGGCTTTCATACCTGATATAGGTATCCACGATATGAAGGATCGTATCGAATTCGGCGGACAGATATATATGGGAGCCGGTTCTCATGGATGTATAAATACGCCGTATGATGCAGTCGTTACCATGTATAATGTTGTAAATATCGGAACGCCAGTCGTTGTGCATGACTGATGTCTTTGAAAGTGATGCCGGACAGAACAAGAACGAGTCGGACAAAAAAACAAAGCAGTGCTTTCTGGAGCGTTTTCAAGTTAAGATCAGGGCCGTTTTATGACTACAACCTTCTTGCTGTAGTCATAATTCTGACCTGCTTCGGACTTGTCATGCTCTATTCTGCGAGCGCCTACGAAGCCACCAGGACCTTCGGCGATGATATGCATTATTTCAAAAGGCAGCTCCTGATAAGCGCCTTCGGTATATTCCTGGCGTTGGTCATATCCAAGATAGACTATCATTTTATCCTCAGATTTTCCGTAATGATATATGGAATATCGATCGTTTTGATGGCTGCCGTAAGATTTACTCCATTCGGAGTAGAGATCAACGGAGCCAGACGCTGGCTTGGATATGGCACATGGACGTTTCAGCCGTCGGAGATAGCCAAGATAGCCGTTATACTGATCGTAGTATATATGATAAAGCGGCTGGGACGCGACTATAAGAGCTTTCAGGGTACAGTACTGGTAGGAGCATTAGGCGTTGTGGCCGCAGGAGCGGCGTATATTTTTACCGAAAACTTAAGTACGGCCATAATCATTCTCGGAATAAGTATCGGTATTCTTTTTGTTTCGCACCCTAAAACATCGTATTTCGTCATAGGCTTTATTGTGGCTGTTGCCGCGGTAGCGGGCCTTTTGTTCTATATCATTACCAATATTGAATCCAGCGAGAGTTTCCGTGTTACACGCGTGCTTACATGGATCGATCCGGAAAAGTATTCGGAGCTCGGCGGATGGCAGGTGCTTCAGGGCCTCTATGCCATAGGCAGCGGAGGCATTTTCGGCAAAGGACTCGGCAACAGTACACAGAAGCTCGATATAATCCCAGAAGCCGGAAACGATATGATCTTTTCGATAATCTGTGAAGAACTGGGACTTTTCGGAGCCCTGCTTGTAATTATCCTCTTCGGATACCTTCTTTACAGGCTTGTAGTGATCGCGCAGAACGCGCCGGATAAGCAGGGTGCGCTTATTGCCACCGGAATATTCGTGCATATTTCTTTACAGGTAGTCCTCAACATCTGCGTTGTACTTAATGTAATACCGACGACCGGTATAACGCTGCCGTTCATAAGTTACGGGGGCACGTCTGTCGTTTTCCTGATGATAGAGATGGGAATTGCCCTTTCAATATCAGCCAAAATACATGTAAACGACGAGAAAACGGTCATTATTGACGCTAGGACCAGGAAGAATATCACACGTGAAAGACGACGTCAGGAACGAACGGGATCAGGGGCAATATAGCGGTTGACAAATTAAAATTTTGACATTACACTTGCTTTTATAAGTTTTACTAAAGAGGTGACTGCTATGTTAGAAAAGATCAGAGAAATACTGGCTGAGCAGTTTAATTGCGAGGCCGAAAGCATAACTGAGGAAACGAACTTCAAGGATGATCTTGGAGCCGATTCACTGGACCTGTTTGAACTTGTTATGGGCCTCGAAGAAGAATATTCCATTGAGATACCTTCAGAAGAGCTTGAGGACATCGCAACGGTCGGAGATGTAATGAATTATCTCAGAAATAAAGGTGTGGAGCTTTGACTCACACCTTTCTTTTTTATGAACCGGAGTTGTTTGCATTAACGAAAGAGGATCGATGAGTAAATTACTTCTGATAGACGGATACAGTATACTGAACAGAGCCTTCTACGGGCTTCCGATGCTCAGCAATTCGAAAGGCGTACCGACGAATGCGGTATATGGCTTTTTGAATATACTGTTCAGGCTTACCGATATGGAGCAGCCGGACTATGCCGCAGTGGCGTTTGACCTTAAAGCACCGACTTTCAGGCATAAGATGTACGATGCATATAAAGGTACAAGAAAGCCGATGCCTGAAGAACTCCATGCCCAGGTGCCGGTGATCCGGGAGATCCTGACAGCAATGGGCATAAAAACCGTTGCATGTGAAGGCTATGAAGCTGACGACATACTCGGCACACTGGCAAAAAAAGGCGAAGCTGCCGGGATGGACGTAATGATCCTCTCGGGCGACAGAGATATACTCCAGCTGGTTACAGATAAAACGACGCAAAGGCTGCCGAAGACTGTAAAAGGTACGACGACTATAGAAAACTATACGCCGGAGAAGATAAAGGAAGTCTACGGTATTGAACCCAGACAGATCGTTGATCTTAAAGCCATGATGGGTGATTCTTCTGACAATATTCCGGGGCTGCCCGGAGTCGGCGAAAAAACTGCGTCAAATCTTCTGGCTGCCTATGGTTCTCTTGAAAATGCGCACGATCATTACGAGGAGATCAAGCCGAAAAAGGCAATGGAAGCCTTCAGAGATCATTATGATCTGGGCCTTTTGTCAAAGGAGCTTGCGACAATAATAACCGACGTCCCGTTAAAGGAAAGCATGGATGAGCTCAGACTTGAGAATATGTTCACTGACGAGGCGTTTGAGCTTTTTAAAGAATATGAATTCCGGAATCTCTATCCCCGCTTTGAAGCGGCGGACGGCGGAAAGACTCCGGAAATCGATATCGAATATATAGAAGATCCTTTTACGGCCGAGATGTTCTTTTCAAACTTATGCTCTCTTAAAAGCGCCGGAATGACTGCTGATATTGACAGCGGAGCTTTAAAAGGACTGGCAGTTTCGGACGGGAAGAAGATCACCTATATCAGGGCTGGTATCACAGACATGGCCGATGGAGTAAGAAGGGCTGCGGAAGCCGGAACGATGCTGGCTTTCTGCGATCTGAAAGATCAGCTGGGATTTTTACCATTAAAAAAAGAAGATAAGGTTTTTGATGTCATTATTGCGGCATACCTTATGAATCCGCTGAAGTCAGATTATCCTTACGAGGTCATAGCCAAAGAATTTGCCGATGTTGTCCTTCCGTCTGCAGAGGAGATAGTAAAAGGAAAGATAACCAGGTCAACTCAACTGACGGATGAACAGAGAGAAAAAACGGCCTGTTACAAAGCTCATACCGCATGCGTGGCGGCGGAGAACATGCGTCTGGCGCTTGAGACTCAGGGAATGCTGAAGCTGTTTGAAGAGATCGAAATGCCTCTCGTATTTACGCTTCATGATATAGAAAAAGAAGGCATAGAGATAAACAGAGATGAGCTTGCTTCTTATGGCGCCGAACTCGCGGTCCAGATAGAAAAGCTGGAAGAAGAGATATATGAAGAGGCCGGGGAGCGCTTTAATATCAATTCCCCGAAGCAGCTCGGTACGATACTTTTCGAAAAACTGGGACTAAAGGGCGGAAAAAAGACGAAAAGCGGCTATTCAACTGCGGCTGACGTGCTTGAAAAACTGGCCGGCGAAGCCCCTGTGGTCGAAAAAATACTAAATTACAGGCAGCTAACCAAGCTTAAATCCACTTATGCAGACTCTCTTGGGGAGTATTGTGATGAAAACGGACGCATCCACAGTCATTTCATGCAGACCGTAACGGCTACTGGCAGGCTTTCCAGCGTTGACCCGAATCTCCAGAATATACCGGTAAGGGCTGAGCTCGGACGCGAGATCAGGAAAGTATTTGTTCCGAAAAAAGGCTGCGTTTTTGTGGACGCCGATTATTCGCAGATAGAGCTTCGTGTCATGGCACATTTTTCGGGAGATGAAAAACTGATCGCGGCTTACAGACAGGCGCAGGATATACATGCACTTACTGCATCGCAGGTGTTTGGAGTTCCGATAGACGAAGTTACGCCGCTGCAGCGCAGAAGTGCCAAAGCCGTGAATTTCGGAATAATCTACGGTATAAGCTCATTCGGACTGGGCAAGGGCCTGAACATATCAAATAAAGAGGCTAAGGCGTATATTGAAAAGTATTTTGAGACATACCCAGGCATAAGGACCTTCCTCGATACGACTGTTGAAAAGGCAAAGGCCGATGGTTATACGACGACGCTGTACGGCAGAAGGAGACCGATCCCCGAACTTGCGTCAGGTAATTTCATGCAGAGGTCTTTTGGAGAACGGGCTGCCATGAATTCGCCGATCCAGGGCACGGCTGCTGATATAATAAAGATCGCGATGAACCGTGTTCATGATGCGCTTGAGGAAAGCGGGCTGAAGGCCAGGATCGTGCTGCAGGTCCATGATGAGCTTCTCATTGAGGCGCCTGAGGAAGAGAAGGACAAGGCTGCGAAGATACTTAAAGCAGAAATGACAGCGGCGGCAGAACTTCTGGTTCCGCTGGAAACCGATGTCGGAACCGGTTATAACTGGAACGATGCGCATTGAGTGCCGGAGTAATGACTGATGATAATACTGGGACTGACTGGAGGCATAGGCTGCGGAAAGAGCGAGGTCTGCGCCTATCTGAAAGATAAATACAATGCTTATATAATAAAGACGGATGACCTGGGGCATGAAGTGATGGCTCCTGGAGGAATTGCTTACCCTGCCCTGAAGGAACTTCTGGGTGACGAATTCATTCTTCCTGACGGAAATTTCGACAGGAAAGCCCTTGGATCAAGGGCGTTCAGGGAACCGGGGCTTCTAAAAAAAATGAATGCGATAATACATCCGGCTGTACATAAAATGGTCGAAAACGGCCTTGAATATGCCAAAGACAACGGATATCAGCTTTCGGTCATAGAATCCGCTCTTCTTATCGAAGCGGGATACCGTGAAATCTGCACCGAATTCTGGTATATTTATGCGTGTAAAGAGGTCAGAACATCAAGACTGATGAAAAGCCGGGATATCACTCCGGAGAAAATATCTGATATAATGGATAAGCAGAGAGCTGAAGATGAATTCCGCAGTGAATGCGATGTGACGATCGATAACAGCTTCGATTTTGAAACAACGAAGAAAAGTATCGATGAAAGATTAAAGGAGCTTGGCGTTAAATGAGGATATGCAGCATAGCCAGCGGCAGCAGCGGAAACTGTATTTACGTCGGTTCAGATGATACACATTTGCTGATAGACTGCGGTATAAGCGGTAAAAGAATAGAAAAGGGACTGAACGAAATAGGGCTGTCTTCAAAGGATATTGATGCAGTACTTGTTACACATGAACACGCCGACCATATAAGCGGGCTTGGCGTAATAAGCAGAAGATATGAACTGCCGATCTATACTACAGAAAAGACTTTCAAGGCGACGGCAGATTCGAAGTGCGCCGGTGAAATAAGCGGGGAGCTTTTGAACGCAATAACTCCGGACCGTGATTTTACCGTGGGTGACCTTAAGATACATCCGTTTTCGACCAGCCATGATGCAGCTGATCCGGTTGGCTTCAGGATAAGCTGCGGAAAAAATTCCATGGCAGTTGCAACGGATATGGGAACATTCGATGAATACACGATCAGGCAGCTTTTAGGACTTGATGTCCTGTTCCTTGAAGCGAATCACGATGTGAACATGCTCGAAGTCGGAAGATATCCTTATCCATTAAAACAGAGGATACTTAGCGAAAAGGGACATCTTTCCAATGAGGCTGCGGGGCATCTTCTTAATGAGGTGCTGCATGATGAAGTAAAGCACGTGTTCCTTGGACATTTAAGTGCGGAGAACAATTATCCTGCACTGGCGTTTGAGACCGTGTGCTGTGAGATAACCAGGGCAGATACTCCCTATAAAGCGGGAGATTTTGATATAAGCGTGGCAAGACGTGACGAACCCGGCATGCTTTTCGAATGGTAAAAGAAAGGAATTAAGATGAAAAAGACCATTATCACAGTTGTAGGACACGACAAAGTCGGAATAATCGCAAAAGTCTGCACATATCTTTCGGATCATAATATAAATATCCTGGACATATCGCAGACTATCATAGACGGATTTTTTAACATGATGATGATTACTGACACAGCGCAGGCGACAGTTAATGCCTCTGAGCTTTCCGCTGATCTTAAGGCCATAGGAGATAATCTTGGCCTTATCATCCGCTCACAGAACGAAGAAATATTCAATATGATGCACAGGGTCTGAAGATATGATTAATATTTATGAAGTACATGAAACAAATGAAATGATCATGCATGAGAATCTTGACGTCAGGACCATTACCATGGGTATCAGCCTCCTTGACTGTATAGATTCCGATCTTGACAAGCTGAACGCAAATATCTATGAAAAGATAACCCGTCTGGCCAGGGATCTCGTGAAGACCGGCAGGGAAATTGAAGATGAGTTCGGCATACCGATAGTGAATAAACGCATATCGGTAACTCCTGTTGCCCTCGTGGGAGGGGCTGCATGTAAAACGCCTGAGGATTTTGTGACGATAGCGAAGACGCTCGACAGAGCAGCGGAAGAGGTCGGGGTCAATTTCCTTGGAGGATATTCGGCTCTTGTTTCAAAACATATGACTGCCGCCGACGAACTGCTTATAAGATCCATACCCGAGGCACTGGCGAATACGAAGCTGGTCTGCGCGTCTGTTAATCTGGGCTCTACGAAGACAGGTATAAACATGGATGCCGTAAGACTCATGGGAACGATAATAAAGCAGACGGCTGAATATACAAAGGATGACGGATGCCTGGGCTGCGCAAAGCTGGTGGTATTCTGCAATGCACCGGATGATAATCCGTTCATGGCAGGCGCTTTTCACGGAGTAACTGAAGGAGACTGCGTTATAAATGTAGGTGTATCAGGTCCGGGCGTGGTTAAGCATGCGCTTGAAAGCATTCACGGGCAGGACTTTGAGACCCTTTGCGAAACAATAAAGAAGACAGCGTTCAAGGTAACGCGTGTCGGACAGCTGGTAGCTTCAGAGGCTTCGAAAAGGCTCGGGGTCAAATTCGGAATAATAGATCTTTCGCTGGCACCTACTCCGGCTGTCGGTGATTCGGTTTCGGATATCCTTGAGGAAATGGGACTTGAAACGACCGGATGCCCGGGAACCACTGCGGCGCTTGCTCTTCTTAACGACCAGGTGAAAAAAGGCGGCGTAATGGCATCTTCCTATGTCGGAGGCTTAAGCGGAGCCTTTATTCCGGTGAGCGAGGATCAGGGCATGATAAATGCTGTAAGAAACGGTTCACTGACGATAGAGAAGCTGGAAGCAATGACGTGCGTATGTTCGGTAGGGCTTGACATGCTGGCTATACCGGGCGATGTAGCTGCTTCTACGATATCGGGTATTATCGCCGATGAAATGGCCATAGGAATGGTCAATCAGAAGACGACGGCAGTCAGGGTAATACCTGTCATAGGAAAAGATGTAGGAGATACCGTCGAGTTCGGCGGCCTTCTCGGAACTGCTCCGGTAATGCCGGTAAACAGGAAGTCCTGCGAGGAATTTATTTCCAGAAAGGGCTGCATCCCGGCGCCGATACACAGCTTTAAAAACTGAAGATCAAAGAAAAAGCGGATTAAGACGATCCGCTTTTTCTTTGCTGTTTAAATATTGTCTTTTAGCATGTAGTCGCGGTCGCCCCGGGGCTTTTTGCACAGGCGGTCGGTGCATTTGCTGCATTTGAGCGCCTGGTTTCCGTAGACGGTGAAGCGCTCTGGGAAGAGCAGCGCGCCGATCTCCCAGATACCCCAGACTATGACTGCCATGACTACAAGGCTCCAGGCAAAGAAGCTGCCGAGGAAGATGAGCGGAGAAAACATCATAAGGTGATCCCAGTTGAATATGCGGCACGTCGTGCAGCATTTGTTTTTCATGATAAAGACACGGAACGGGCACCAGAACAGCACGCATATGAGATCGCACACGTAAAATACGGCTGATGCCATAAAGAGCATCAGATCGGACAATATCCTGAAGTGGTGCAGGATACCGATGGCGGCGATCATCGATGCATACAGGATGAATACTTTATACGCTCCTGCCGTGAGTCCTTTAAGATGAGCCGTTATGCGTTCGGCATTTACATTCCTGATCGCGGGGAGATAGTGCATTTTAAAATTCTTCTGTGAGCCTATAGGGATGAATCTTTGTACGGGAATGAGCTGAAGCACCATGTCGAATACCCATATGATCCATACGATGTGGGCAAAGGAAAAGCCTGAAGTAAAGAACGCTGTCCAGCGTGTGGCGGTGGTTATGCGCAGCTGAGGACGCGCGAAGAAATAACACAGTATCGACAGGCCGAGAATTATGCAGCGGATGACGAAACGTATCATATATGACCGCCTTAATGGTTTGCGGCGCAGTCTGTAGGACATGTCTTTAAGTTTTTCGTTTATTGGCTTTAGGGTATCAATAGCCGTCATTGTATGCTCCTTATATCTTTATAAATGGTCTGGACAGCTCATTTACAAATTCGGTTTTGAATTTCATTGAACGCACAGATTCATAGAGATTGGCTGCGTTCAGGTCGTCACCGGCAGATGATCCCTTAAGCAGAGAAGCTTTGGACTGCAGAACGATCGATGAACTGTTCTTAAGCTGACCGAAAAGTTCGTTATCAGTTGATGCGCCAAGGATCCTTACGGTTTCCGGCCTTGATATTACCGGATCTTCGAATTTCCTGATGTTCAGTATTATATTTATAAAGGCTCTGCATATATGACTGTAAGTATAATTGCGGGTCTTTATATGAGAAGCGTATCCGGTAAATGAACTGAAATGGTTTTCTTCTTTTTTTATTCTGGCTGCAAGATCAGGCCCTACACAGTTGTAGCCGGCAAGATCTTCCGTACTTTCATAAAGGATCTTATAGCGCAGGATCTGCGAGAGATCATCTGCGCAAAGGATACCTTTTTCATTCTTAATAATATCGTATGAATACCCGGGAAGCCAGTTTTCGGAGGATGTATCAACGCCTGCGGAAAGGAGTTCCCTTATTGCTGCGGCGCTCATAAAACCATCCTTTGCATCAGGACTTGCGTGATCAGGGCCGATCCTTTTAAGCGTGCGCGGGCGGATATCCGACCCAAGTCTTCTTGCAGCTATACAGTATTCGAGTCCGAGTATATTGTTTGGGGCGGATAAAACATCGCCGTACCTTGTTCCGGTGAATCGTTCCAGAGCTTTTGCTCTGGCGTACGGATAAGTGCTGCCTTGCCTTAAACTATCACGCAGGTATTCTTTAAAGGTATCCGGTTCATCATAAAGAACGTCGGCAGCTGACATTAAAAGCCTGGCATCGCCGCATTCACTGCCGAACCACAGCTCGTCGACGGCACCAAGTGAATCAATGATCGAAACGGCTCCGGAGGCAAAATACTGGGCGCTGGAAACGGAGTACCTGACGGGTAGTTCCAGTACCATGTCGCAGCCGCCTTCCAGGGCGGCCTTTGTCCGAAGATATTTATTGAAAGCCGCAGGCGCGCCGCGCTGCACAAAGTCGCCGCTCATGACGGCGATCAGGCACCCGGCCCCGGACGATTCCCTGACTTTTTTTATGAAATATTCGTGGCCCTTGTGGAACGGATTGAATTCTGCTATTACAGCTGCTGTTTTCATGAACTGATTTTAGCATAACCGGTTCGGAACATTCAATGGATGACGAAAACATTATAAACTAATTTTACCAAATTGTTTATTGAGATAATGAGATTTGAGTTATATAATAGCAAAAGCATGTATATATATGATTTTAAATCATTTTAAATTTGAAAGGAGCAAGATCATGGCATTTATTGACACAATCTACGAAAGAGCCAAAGCTGACAAGCAGACTATCGTTTTACCGGAGTCCATGGACAAGAGGACATATGAGGCAGCAGAGAAGATCCTCAAACTCGGTATCGCAAATCTCGTTATTATCGGTACTCCGGAAGAGATCGCAAAAAACAGCGAAGGCTTCGACCTTACAGGAGCAACATTCGTAGATCCGTTCAACGATCCCAATAAGCAGAAATATATCGATAAATTCGTAGAGCTTCGCGCAAAGAAGGGTGTTACACCTGAGCAGGCGAAAGAGCAGATGGAAAGCGACTACATGTATTACGCATGCCTTATGTGCAAATGCGGAGACGCTGACGGCGCTGTTTCCGGTGCTTGCCATTCAACAGGCAACACCATCCGTCCGGCACTTCAGCTCCTTAAGACAAAGCCCGGTATCAGCGGCGTTTCAGGTTTCTTCCTTATGGAAGTTCCGGATTGCGAATACGGCGAGAACGGCCTTTTCGTTTTCGCAGACTGCGCAGTTAACCCGGATATGGACGCTGAGAAGCTTGCCGAGACAGCAATGCTTTCTGCTGAATCCTTCAAGATGCTCGTTGGAGCTGAGCCGAAAGTAGCAATGCTTTCATACTCAACGATGGGATCAGCAAAGCATGATGATGTTACCAAGGTAGCTGACGCAGTTAAGATCGCTCATGAGAAGTATCCGGATATCTTACTTGACGGAGAACTTCAGCTCGACGCTGCCCTTGATGCTTCCGTAGGTCAGAGAAAGGCTCCCGGCAGCCCGGTAGCAGGATATGCCAACACACTTGTATTCCCGTCTCTTGAAGCAGGAAATATCGGTTACAAGCTCGTTCAGAGACTTGCAAAAGCCGGCGCTTACGGCCCGATCCTTCAGGGACTTTCCCTTCCGGTCAACGACCTCTCAAGA
>CADBMM010000111.1 GCA_902795795.1 uncultured Lachnospiraceae bacterium
ACATCAATTTCCGACCGGCAATACATAGCTGCTGGATTGACAAGAGCCCCGAATTGAATCGGAGCTCTTAGGAAAAATGTGTGAATTTCAGCGACTTATGGCGACTTGCAGCCACATTGGTGTACTTATTAGTACAGCTTTGCGCCTGCCGGGATATGCGGATCAACCATCAGAAGATGCAGCTTCTCTTCGCCTTCTTCCTCATGTACAGCACTGATCAGCATTCCGCAGGAATCGATACCCATCATCTTTCTGGGCGGCAGATTCGTAATAGCAATGCAGGTCTTTCCGATCAGTTCTTCCGGTTCGTAATATGCATGGATCCCGCTTAAGATCGTACGATCCGTGCCTGATCCATCGTCCAGTGTAAACTGCAGAAGCTTCTTGCTTTTCGGAACAGCAACACAATCCTTAACTTTAACCGCGCGGAAATCCGATTTACTGAAAGTGTCGAAGTCTACCTCTTCTTCAAAGAGCGGTTCGATCTTTACTTTCGAGAAATCGATCGGCTCTGTTTTCATGCTCTGTGCAGTCTCTTCAAGCTTTTCGCTCAGTTTTGCTACGATTCCCGCGCCTAAAGCTGCAGCTGCAGCGGCTCCTGATTTAAGTGCATTTTCAAACTGCTCTTTTGCATCTTCAAGATTGTCGTCGGCAGCCTTTTCATCTTCTCCCGAAGCTTTCTTTTCAGATCCTAAAGATTTCATTGTGGGGAAGAATAAAACATCACGAATGGCGGCGCTGTCAGTAAAGAGCATTACCATTCTGTCTATGCCATATCCAATACCGCCCGTCGGAGGCATGCCGATCTCAAGTGCATTCAGGAAATCCTCATCTGTATGCTCTGCTTCATCGTCTCCTGCTGCAGCATTCAGATCCTGCTGACGGAAACGTTCTCTCTGATCGATGGGATCGTTAAGCTCTGAATAAGCATTGCACATCTCCCATCCGTTCATGAACATTTCAAAACGCTCAACATATCCGGGTTTGTTCGGATTTTTCTTTGTCAGCGGAGAGATCTCTATCGGATGATCCATTACGAATGTAGGCTGGATCATCTTATCTTCACAATATTCTTCGAAGAAGATATTAAGGATATCGCCCTTCTTGTGGCGCTCCTCAAATTCAAGTCCGCGCTCTTTAGCCAGCGCTTTTGCTTCTTCATCTGTTTTTATTTCATCAAAATCCACTCCGGCATATTTCTTTACGGCGTCGACCATGGTAATACGCTCGAAAGGTTTTCCAAGATCCATCTCCACGCCGTTGTAGCTGATCTTTGTGGTTCCGAGAACTTCCTGCGCCACATGGCGGTACATTCTTTCGGTAAGATCCATCATGCCGTTGTAATCGGTATATGCCTGATAAAGCTCCATCAAAGTGAATTCCGGATTATGTCTGGTATCCAGTCCTTCATTTCTGAATACGCGGCCGATCTCGTATACTCTTTCAAGTCCGCCTACGATAAGTCTCTTCAGATACAGTTCCAGTGAAATACGAAGCTTAAGATCCTCATTAAGCGCATTGAAATGCGTCTCAAAAGGTCTTGCCGCAGCTCCGCCGGCATTTGCTACCAGCATTGGTGTTTCGACCTCCATGAATCCTTCTGAATCCAGGAAGCGTCTGATGCTGCTTACTATCTTCGATCTTTTGATGAACGTGTCCTTGGACTGTTCGTTCATGATAAGGTCCACGTATCTCTGACGATATCTCAGATCGGTATTCGTCATTCCATGGAACTTTTCGGGCAGGATCTGCAGGCTCTTTGAGAGAAGCGTCAGCTCCTCGGCATGAATAGATACTTCTCCTGTCTTAGTCCTGAATGCATAGCCTTTTACGCCGTAAATATCGCCGATATCCGACTTCTTGAACTCTGCATACGGTTCTTCTCCTATTGCATCTCTTGCCACATAGACCTGGATCTTTCCCTTAAGATCCTGGATATTGCAGAAAGACGCCTTGCCCATTACACGCTTGAACATCATGCGGCCCGCGATACTGACCTCGATATGTTCAGCGTCCATGATAGCCCTGCGCTCGTTATAGTCGTTATTAATTGCTTCTTTAGCCTGCGCTTCATCCATGCCTTCGGTATTAACTTCCGGTCTTCCGGCAAGGGCTTCGGCTTCTTTCTTTGTATAGATATCAATAACATCAGATGAATGATGTGTTTGATCGTATTTTCTTATTACAAATGGATCTTTTCCCTGCGCCTGAAGTTCGGCCAGCTTATCCCGCCTCACCTGCACAAGTCTTCCGATATCTGTTTCCTGATTCTGCTGATTAGCCATTTATATTCTCCTTTAAATAGGCTTTCGCCTGTCTATGCAGCGGCTTTGCTTTTCACCTGAAATTATTTCCTATCTCGCCGGTTTCACTCTATCTCTTCTTTTGTTATGGAAAGGATCTTGTATTTAAGTTCTTCGCCTGTCGGTGCCGCTACTTTTACGATCTTGTTTCTCTTTTGTCCGATAAGCGCCCTTCCAAGCGGTGATTCGTTTGAGATATACCCTTTTCTGCTGCTTGATTCGGTGGAACCGACTATCGTAACTTCGAATTTTTCATCATATTCCATATCAAGAAGCTTTACGTGAGAACCAACTCCGGCAACGCCGCTTTCGACATCCTCTTCAGTTATGACTTCCACATTTTTAAGGATATTTGTGATCTCTTCAATTCTGGCCTCTATATCTCTTTGCTCATCCTTCGCCGAGTCATATTCCGCATTTTCGGAAAGATCTCCCTGGGCAACTGCCTCTTTGATCTTTTCGGCAATGCGTTTTCTTTCTTCAACTTTAAGAAACTGCAGTTCATCCTCAAGCTTTTTAAGTCCGGCATATGTTAATACATTCTTTTTTGTTTCCATGACAGATGTATTTCCTTTCACCATTTCAACTGTAATATAGTGCCATTAAAGAGGGATTATACGAGATTTCTACCGTCATTGTCAAGAAAACAATGAAGTCAGTTCTTCTATTGAAGTTACCGTATTGATCTCTCTGCGAATAGCTGCCGCTTTTGGAAAGCCGTGTGTATACCATGCTGCATGGGACCGCATTTCCCGCACCGCGATATATTCACCTTTTTCTTCGGCAAGTTCTTTCGCATGGCGTATTATCATTTTAAAGATCTCTTCTTTTCCGGGATGCTCCATGATCTCACCAATCTCAAGATAGTTCTTTATTTCCCGGAATATCCAGGGATCGCCCATGGCGGCTCTTCCGATCAACAGGCCGTCGCAGCCTGTCATTTCAAGGCAGGCTTTCGCCGAAGCTCCGTCCGTAATATCACCGTTTCCGAATACCGGAATACTGACAGCTTCCTTCACGGCCTTTATAACGTTCCAGTCGGCTTTCCCGGAATAATACTGCTCTCTGGTCCTTGCGTGTACAGCTACCGCGGCAACGCCGCAGTCCTCTGCTATTTTAGCGATAAGCGGAGCATTGATATTTCCGGCTTCAAATCCGGAGCGCATCTTGACAGTTACCGGTTTTTTAGAAGTCCTGACCATTGCGGTAAAAACCTTCTCAGCCTGGTCAGGTTCATTCATAAGTGATGAGCCCTCATGGTTTTTCACTACTTTTGGTACCGGGCATCCCATATTGAAATCGAGGATATCATATGGCTCATCCTCGATCATCTCAATTGCTTTGGATATAAATTCCGGTTCGCTGCCGAAAAGCTGGACTGCAACCGGACTTTCCGAAGTTTCGGTCTTTAAAAGCTGTGAGGTGTTTTTATTTTTATAAACGATAGCCTTTGCGCTTACCATCTCGGTACATAAAAGCCCGGCCCCCAGTTCTTTGCATATCTTCCGGTATACGAGATCTGTAACTCCGGCCATAGGCGCAAGGCCAAGAGGATATTCGATTTTAACGCCTCCCAGATCAATACTCTTCATCGGGGCCTTCCTCATCTATGACCAGACTTGCCAGCAGATCGGCCAGATCCAATGCATCGGAATCTTCGCCTGATCTGGAATAGCCTTCTTCAGCCAGGGCATCGATCTCTTCATCTGTAAGAAGACCTCCCTCTGTGCCGTCGGATATATCTTCATCCTCATCGGCTTCAATACTTTTAAGCGTCTCCTCACCAGGCTCGTCATAAAGATCCTTTACTTTTTCGAGCAAAGCAGCTTTCTTCTCATCGCTGTTTTCACCGAAGAATACGTCATAATATAATTCCAGCTGCGTGAAGAGTTCCAGTTTATTCTTCTGCAGCTCTTTAACCTTGAGCCTGGCGCCGATCTCATCGTACATAATATCGCTTTCCCGCGACTGTGTACTTATCGTCAGTCTTCCTTTATCATCAAATTCAAACAGTATGACTCCGCCTATCTCTTCAGTAAACAAAACGCAGGCCGCCTGAAGTTCTGCCTTTATCTGCTCCGGAAGATCTTCAAATTCAGCCGCGAGATAGTATTTCTGTTCATACCGGCTTGCTGCGCAAAGTACCATTCTATTTTACTCCCTTACATTATTCACATCCATATATCCCCGATACTGAGACTTCTCCTGAGGATATGTTTATAACTCTTCCGTCTAAGGTCTTAAAAATGAGGCCGCCGTTTATATCGATACCGACTGCCCTTCCTTCCAGCTTCGTTTCTCTTCCGTTTTCCCTAATTGAAACGGCAGAATCTCTATCTTTGTTTATAAGAAGCGCTTCATACTCATCCTTAAGTCCGGCCATATTCCCTGTGCTTTCGAATACTTCCAGTCTTTTTCTATACTCTTCAAATACAGCTGTGAGCATGTCATTCGGATCCGGGAACTTCCCGCATTCTTCCATTGATATTGCCTTATTCTCCAGCTCCGGCGGAAGCTTGGTTTTTCTTAAATTAAAGCCGGACCCTGTAAACACCTGCTTTCTTTCAGGTATTATTCCGCTGAGTATGCCGCAAAGCTTCCTGCCTTTAAAAACAACATCATTAGGCCATTTTATCATGGCATCAAAACCGCCGAGTTTCCTTATAGCCGTGCAGGCTGCCAGGCCATAAACGAGTGTAAGCACAGGAAAGCTTTCAGGAGGGCATTTTGGTTCTATAAGTACTGTAAATGTAAGGGAGGCACCTTCTCTGCTTTCCCAGACACGTCCCATCCGGCCCTTACCCTGTGTTTGAATATCACATAAAAATACGGCGGGAGCAATGTTTCGTTCTGACCCAAGCTGAAAAGCCCAGTCGTTGGTAGACGGCACATCATGTTTATAAAAAAGCTTACAGCCGGCTGCCAAATCAGACAGCCGGCTTTGAAGGATCTTTATTTTATCAGGCTTTTCGCCGGACATATTTTCGGTAGTACCGGTTATTCCTGTCATTATACCGCTCCAAGAGTAGCAGCCATGACCGCCTTAATGGTATGCATGCGGTTCTCTGCCTCATCAAATACAACTGAAGCCTCGGAATTGAAAACTTCATCTGTAACTTCCATTTCCGTGATGCCGAATCTTTCGCCCATTTCTTTTCCGATCTGCGTCTTAAGATCATGGAAAGAAGGAAGACAATGCATGAAGATCGCCTCCGGTTTTGCCAGCTGCATTATGGAAGATGTAACCTTGAACGGTGTCAGGTCGTTTATCCTCTTCTCCCATACTTCATCGGGCTCTCCCATGGATACCCAAACATCCGTATATATCACGTCGGCGTCCTTGGTCGCTGCTGTTATCGATTCGGTTAGCACTATGGACCCGCCGCTTTCTTCTGCGTATTCCTCACACATTCCTACAAGTTCGGAATCCTGGAAGTATTCTTTAGGAGCGCAGGCCACAAAATGCATACCCATTTTCGCGCATCCTATCATCAGAGAATTGCCCATGTTATATCTGGCGTCGCCCATGTAAACAAGTTTTTTCCCTTTCAGGCTTCCAAAGTGTTCCTTTATTGTAAGCAGATCCGCCAGGATCTGTGTGGGATGGTACTCGTTCGTCAGTCCGTTCCATACCGGAACGCCGGCATTCTCCGCCAGTTCTTCAACGATCTCCTGACCGAAGCCGCGGTACTCTATACCATCGAACATCCTTCCCAGGACCTTTGCGGTATCGGCAATACTCTCTTTCTTTCCGATCTGGGAAGAAGCAGGATCCAGATATGTCGTTCCCATACCGAGGTCGTGCGCCGCAACTTCAAATGCGCACCTTGTCCTGGTGCTTGTCTTTTCAAAAATAAGCGCTACGTTCTTTCCCTTTAAGGTCTCCAGCGGTATTCCTCTTTTTTTCTTTAATTTCAGTTCTGCCGCCAGATCCAGCAGATACATGATCTCCTCGCTGGTGTAATCCTTAAGCGTTAAGAAGTTTCGACCTTTTAAATTCATTTCATTTCCCCTCTTTTTGATCCTTCGTTTACTGCTTGTTATGTCAGAATGAATACAGATATGCATCCGTAGGTCTTGCCGGATCGATGACCGTTGCAGCGTCGACCAGGTCGCTGACCCCGTCATATCCTCCGTATACCGCTTCCCACAATCTGAATCCGTCCAGCGCTCTGCGGCTCATCCTGAAATACCCGTCTGAGAATTCATCTCCGAACCGGATGATCTGTGTACTGGAATCGCTGTATGCGAAAACGTTAAAGCCCATTGCCTTATAATACTGAAATTTCTCAGTCTGGCTGTAGACCTCGTCCCAGGCTGCAATGTCTTCGCCGTAAGCGAACATGGCGATATCGGTATCTCCGACTATCGACTCGACATATGTTATCCACTTTTCGGTGTCGGAAGCTATCCAGGAGATATCGGCCTGTCCTACAGGGATCCGCCCCCAGGTATGGCATGCAAATGTCCATCCGTCATCCTTCAGACATTGGGCTACTGCCGTCGCCTTGGCAACTTCGTTCTCAAAGCTGTAATCCGGATGGCCTGCCAGATATAGTTCCTGATCAGGATCGATATCGATCCGGTCTCTGTATGTGTAGTCCGTCCTGTACCCAAGTATTCCATTATAACCGGTGAGGGCGATAGTTCCCTTTGCCCCTTTATATGAAAAATCCGGATGGATCTCGATAAAATCATCAAGTATGGGAATAATGTCGTAAGATCCTACCAGGGCATTTCCCGATGCATCGTAATATTCACATTTCGGCTTGTTATTATCCCCGATAACGATTCGTGAAGCCATTCCGCGCCCGTTATATGAGTGATAGTAATTCAGATCGTCGACCGATAAAATGAACGGCATTTTTCCCTGTGGCAGGTATATCTCCTTCGGATAAACATGAACGTATCCGTTTTCATCCGTCTCACGTTCGATAATATCATTAATACCGACCAGAACATATCCTCTGTTGTACATCTGAGTCAGTATCTGATCGAATTCATATGTGGTATTCATCCATTCACAATAATTTACTGTATTCGTATCCCATATCTCATCGCCTATAAGTGAAAAACCACGGGAAGGATCTACGATGAGAGACTGAAAATAAAGGCTTGTTATATCATAAGGCGATACAGCTACCAAATTGCTTTTCATCGTCTCTATATCGGCCATGATGGATATTATCTCACTGTCGGATTCAGCGTCAGGGATCCGGAGCAGGGACTCCATAGCGCCTTCATAATCGTACTGCGAGGCTTTAAAACGCGCCTCTGAGATCAGTGATGTGCGCTGCGCTTCCCCGGCCCTGGCCGCAATAGATGAACCGCCGTTTGCAGCATCACCCGTTTCTCCATCCTGGTTTTGTGCATTTTCGGCAATTACCGACGTTCTTCCCGTTACATTCGAACTGATCTTCTTCGCCCCGCCGCTGATAAACCATATAGCGATGGCAAGCACTGCAATAAGAGCAGCGAGGATCACCGATTTAAAGATGATCGCATTTCTCCTTTTTTTCCGCCTTACTGCCCTTTTTCTGGCAAGCAGGGCTTCACGTCTCTTCTGCAGTTCTTCCTCAGACAGATCACGACGAACCTCTTTCATCTTACGGCTCCTCATACCAAATGCATTGATGACCGAATTTGCGGTCAGATCCTTTTATCCGATTTCCTGTAAACAGTGTACATAAGCACCGCTGCAGCTGCCGATGCATTCAGCGACTCAAGCTTTCCTTCCATGGGGATCTTCAGAAGAACATCGCAGCTTTGGGTAAGCTCATCAGTAAGCCCGTTTCCCTCGTTGCCTATACAAAGCGCTGTTCCTCCCGAATATGCAGGCTCGTCAAAATCTGTGGTCCCCTTAAGATGGGCCGCGTAGATCCTGACGCCTTTTTGTTTTAAAGTTAATACCGTTTCTTCAATATCGTCTGTATATATAAACGGAACACGGAAGACCGAACCCATAGTAGATCTTATGGTCTTCGGTGCAAATATATCCGCACACCCCCGCGTCATGATCACGCCTGTGACTCCGGCTCCTTCTGCTGTACGGATAATAGTCCCTATGTTGCCGGGATCCTGTACATTTTCGAGAATAACAATGAAAGGATCTTTATCCCGCGGAAACATTTCGCCAAGTTCATGCTCAGGCTGTTTAAGAACGGTCATTATACCCTGCGGGGTCTTAGTATCACACATCCGGACGAAAATATCGTCTTTTACGGAAACATACTCTCTTCCTTCCAGAAGTCCGCTGCAGTTCTTTTCGAAGCTTTCCGATACGAACAGCTTTTCAATAAGTTCTTCCGGAGCTTCCTTATAAAGTTTTATCCCTTCCGCCGCAAAAAGACCGCTTTCACGTCTCGCCTTATGCTTTGAAACAAGAGCGGAAGTTTCTTTTATCTGTGGATTGGCAGCGCTTGTGATCATTTAAAAAGTTCTCCCGTTTCAGATACTGTTTTCCTTAGTATAATGATATGTAAGCGTTTCAGCCACTTCCACCATATATTCCGGAATAGTCTTTTTCATAGCCAGCGCTTCATCGATATCGAGATCGGTATACCCGCCTTCGCGGAAAGCTATGATCCTGTTCTGTTTTCCTTCGCAGAGAAGTTTTACTGCGATCTCACCCATTACGGAAGCCATCACTCTGTCTCTGCAGGTAGGATTGCCTCCTCGCTGAAGATAGCCAAGCACCGTAGCCCTGGTCTCTATGCCGGTAGCCGCTTCGATCCTTTTTGCAAGGCCCATCGAATCGCCTATGCCTTCAGCATTTATAATAATATGGTGTGTATGTCCTCGTTTCCTGTTATCAACAACCGCTTCTATTATCTTATTCTCATCATATTCGTAGTTTTCAGGAATAAGTATCTCCTCCGCGCCAGTAGCAATACCGCTCTCAAGGGCGATATAACCGGCGGAACGTCCCATGACTTCGATTATACTTACACGTTCGTGTGAAGTCGACGTATCCTTTATTCTGTCGATAGCTTCAACGGCAGTATTGACAGCCGTATCGAATCCGATGGTATAACGCGTACAGGCAATATCAAGATCGATAGTTCCCGGAATACCTATTACATTAACGCCGTTTTTCGAAAGAGCCTGCGCTCCCCTGTATGATCCGTCCCCGCCTATTACGACAAGGCCATCGATGCCGTTCGCCTTAAGGATCTCAGCCGCCTTCTTAGGACCTTCCTCGGTGAGCATTTCCTTGTTTCGCGCGGTATAAAGGATGGTTCCGCCTCGCATTATTATGCCTGAGACGGATTCTGCGGTCATTTCAACCATGTTTTCTTCAAAAATGCCGGTAAAGCCCTTCCTGATGCCGCAGATTTTGACACCGCGGCCTACGGCTGTACGCACGACTGCCCTGATGGCGGCATTCATACCGGGAGAATCCCCACCGCTCGTCAGCACAGCTATTTTTTCAACTTTATTTCTCATATCCAGCACCCCCGCTGACTTTTAATTATAACTCTTTTACCCTTGTTTGTGAACAAGCCGCACGTTTGCTTCGCCGAAAGATTTGATAAATACGGCAGCTTTTTCTTCGGAGGCATCTACATTGTAATTTTCAGGGAATCTTTTTACTGCTTTTTCCTTTTTCAGATAAACGACCAGGGGATTTTTCCCCGGCAGCCGCTTTATCAGTTCACCCAGCTTCTCTTTTTCTTCAAGATACCGGTATTTATCATCGAACTGTATCCAAAGTTCATCCTCCGGCATTTTGAAAGCTCTCGCGTTTTCAAGGATCAGCTTAGCGGGCTTGTCTTCTTCAACAGATACTCGTCCTTCTGCAAATATTTTCATATCCGGAACCAGGATATCACTGTTCTGTTCATAATTTTTCGGAAATGCTATCACCTCGGCTGTTCCTACCAGATCTTCTACCGTTAAGAAAGCCATAGCCTGATTGTTTTTAGTGTACTTCATTGTCTTTTCGGTAATGATCCCGCCGATAGTAACTCTGGAATTGTCCCTGACCTTCGGTTCATTCGTCTCCTCGTCAAGAGCGAAATCAGTCGTAAGGGCTGTTATTCCGGCCCTCCAGACAGCCTCGTATTTTTCAAGCGGATGTCCGCTTATATATATTCCGAGCACTTCTTTTTCGTATGCCAGTTTTTCTTCCTTTTCAAATTCCGGCACGTTAGGAAGCTGCATGTAATAATCTTTTTTATCGCTGTCCGGCATAATATCGAAAAGCGTCATCTGCCCGGCCATGGAGCTTTTCTTTTCCTGCTGCACCTCGTCTATGATCTGTGCGTATACCATCATAAGCTGACGCCTGTTGGCACCGGTACCATCGAAAGCTCCTGCCTTGATAAAATTCTCGACTGTTCTTTTATTAACTTCCTTTGATGTAAGTCTCTCGCAGAAATCCTTAAGTCCGGTAAAGTCACCAGCTCTTTCCCTTTCGGCCTCAACTGCTTTCATTACCGGTCTTCCTATTCCTTTTATGGCTGAAAGTCCGTAGCGGATCTTACCGTCTTCAACGGAAAACTTACCGCTGCTCCTGTTTATATCCGGCGGCAGGATATCTATCTTCATCTGTTTGCATGTAAGAATATATCCTGCTACCTTTCCGGGATTGTCTATCACAGATGTCATAAGGGCAGCCATATATTCCACCGGATAGTAATATTTAAGCCAGGCAGTCTGAAAAGATACAACGGCATAGGCAGTCGCATGAGATTTATTAAAGGCGTACTTAGCGAAATCGATCATGCTGTCATAGATGCCGTTGGCTGTATCGGCATCTATTCCGTTAGCAGCGCAGCCCGGAACTCCTTCTTCGGGATTGCCATAGACGAAGTTTTTTCTTTCCTTCTCCATGACGTCACCTTTTTTCTTGGACATGGCTCGGCGCACCAGATCGCTTCGACCCAAAGTATATCCGCCAAGATCGCGAACGATCTGCATTACCTGCTCCTGATATACTATGCAGCCATAGGTCTCCTCAAGTATCGGTCTTATCTGGGGACAGGCATATGTAATGCTCTCAGGATGGTTCTTGCCCTTTATATATCTGGGTATGAAATCCATCGGCCCCGGACGGTAAAGAGCGATTCCGGCTATTATATCTTCAAGCGACTGAGGCGCAAGTTCCTTCATGAAACTCTTCATGCCCGCAGATTCCAGCTGGAAGACACCCTCACACCTGCCCGAACCTATCATTCCGAGCACGTTTTTATCCTTATAATCGAGGTTTAACAGATCAAGTTCATGTCCGCATGAGGCTTCAGCGAGCTTCTGCGCATCCTGTATGACTGTAAGTGTGCGAAGACCAAGGAAATCCATTTTCAGAAGGCCGAGTTCTTCTATCGTAGTCATAGTATATTGTGTCGTTATGGTCCCGTCCTGCGCTCTCGAAAGCGGAACATATTCTTCAACAGGCCGTCCTGATATTACAACGCCTGCGGCATGCATTGAAGTATGCCGCGGCAGACCTTCAAGTCTTTTGGCCATGTCTATCAGATGAGCCACCTGCTCATCGCTTTCCACAGCCTTTAAAAGCTCAGGATTCATTTTCAGGGCTTTATCTATGGTTATTCCCAGTTCATTTGGGATCATCTTCGCAATAGTATCGCACTGACCGTATGGAAGATCCATTACGCGGCCTACATCTCTTATAACTCCTCTGGCGGCGAGTGTACCGAAGGTCACTATCTGGACGACATTACCGTACTTCCTTACGACGTAATCTATGACCTCCTGTCTTCTCTCATAACAGAAATCCACATCTATATCAGGCATGGTCACACGTTCGGGGTTCAGGAAACGCTCGAACAGAAGATTGTATTTTATCGGATCGATCAGGGTTATATCGAGTGTATAGCTGACAACGGAACCTGCGGCGCTGCCTCTCCCCGGTCCGACGATAATGCCATGATCTCTTGAATACTTTATAAAATCCCAGACTATCAGGAAATAATCCACGAAGCCCATATCGTTTATGGTCTTCAGCTCATAATCGAGCCTTTCCTGAAGCTCGGGAGTAACGTTAGCGTATTTTCTTGACAGGCCCTCATTACAGAGCTTTGTAAGATATTCACTGGCAGTATAACCTTCGGGAACATCGTATTTTGGCAGCTTATGAACGCCGAACTCTATTTCGACATTACATCTGTCAGCGATCTTAGCTGTATTGTCTATTGCTTCCTGCGCATATGGAAACAATTCCCTCATCTGCTCCTCGCTCTTCACGAAGAACTGTCCTCCGGGATAACGGAGCCTGTTTTCATCGGAGAGCTTTTTGCCTGTCTGGAGGCAAAGAAGTATATCGTGGGGTTCCACGTCATCTTCGTATGTATAATGAACGTCGTTAGTTGCGACCAGTTCAATTCCGGTCTCCTGGCTGAGCCTTAACAGCTGCGGATTGACTTTTTTTTGCTCCGGATACCCGTGATCCTGAAGCTCCAGAAAGAAATTGCCTTTTCCGAATATCCTTTCGTAGCGCAGCGCGGCTTCCTTGGCATCTTCATACATGCTGCGTACCAGGTATCTTTGTACTTCTCCGGCCAGGCAGGCAGATGTAGCGATTATGCCTTCGTGGTATTTTTCCAGCAGCTCCAGATCCACTCTCGGCTTATAGTAAAAGCCGTCAATAAACCCATAGGAAACTATCTTCGTAAGATTTGCAAAGCCTGCGTTATTTTCAGCAAGCAGGATCAGGTGATAATACCTGTCGTCTCCGTAGCTGTTTTCCCTGTCAAAACGTGAACCCGGAGATACATAGACTTCGCAGCCCAGTATCGGCTTGATCCCCTGTTTTCTGGCTTCTTTATAAAAATCTATGCAGCCGTACATGACGCCATGGTCAGTTATCGCGCCTGCGGTCATTCCAAGTTCTTTCAGCCTGGATACATATTCTTTTATTTTATTGGCTCCGTCCAGAAGAGAATATTCTGTGTGGACATGAAGATGTGTAAATGCCATGAACCTTTATCTTCCCGCTGCTGTAAGTTAAATACAAATCATTAATTATTCAGAACAGTTAAAGATCTTCCCATCTTTTATTTCCACCCGTTTTTCTTTAAGCAGATGTCCGACTGCTCTTTTGAAAGCTGCCTTGGAAATTCCAAACTCATTTTTAATGATCTCCGGATCGACCCTGTCGTCAAACGGGAGCACTCCATTATACTTTTTCAAGCGTTCAAGTATCATTTTTGCGTCAGGTTCCATCTGAAGATAAGCTTTTTTTCTGGCTGTAAGATCCAGCCTGCCGTCATCACGGACATTTGTTACACGGACATTTAGTATCTGACCGGGCCGGATGTCGCCCTGCATATCTTTTTTCTGGATAAGGCCGCTGTATTTATTATCTACCGCCGCATATGCACCGTATCTGTCGCTGATCTCATAGATAAAAGCTTCCGCTTCATCTCCCGCAACGTAGCCGGAACGGTTCTTAAGGTAATGGTAGACCTTCATAGTAGCGCAAAGTCTTTCGCTTTTATCTTTATAAAGCGCTATAAGGATCTTTTCTCCTTTTTTCGGCCGGTAAGTCTGCTCTTTAAACGGCAGGAAAAGATCTTTTTCCAGACCCCAGCCTAAAAAGCAACCGATCTTAGATACATCTTTTACTTCCAGAACCGCTGTACCGCCAAGGGTTACATACGGTTTATTTGTAGTTGCGATCAGCCGGTCCTGTGAATCTTTATAAAGGAACACTTCAATATGATCTCCTGAAGCCGCAAGCTCAGGGACCTGCTTCCTTGGCAGAAGGACTTTTTCTTCGCTGTCTTCAGATTCGGCCAGATAAACTCCGAATTCTACCTTTTTTACTATCATAAGTTCCTGTGTTTCGCCTAATTTCAGCATTTGACCACCGTTTGTTTAAGTCTCTTTCTATTTATTCTTTCCATTCTGTAACGAGATACGGCTTCCCGTCCGGCTTTAAAAGAGCTATCTGCCAGCCGTCTTCAAGTTTCGCGATCCTTGGGATCATCACATCTCCAAGATGAGCCTGCGCAACGTATTCAGCGCCGAAACGGCGGTATGGGAATTCTTCTCGTATCTGTGTGCGTGCCAGTTTAATATACTGGCAGTTATTTACATGTCCGTTGGCATCCAGCATATACGGAACGATCTCAAACGGCTCTTTCATCTCTCCGTTTTCAGCAAGCGGTATGACCCTGCCCGGAAAATCATCCGGAAGTTTTGACTCCTCCGGTTCCAGGCCGTACATATCCAGAACTTCGGGCTTCACTCTTACCGGAAGTCCTGTTTCGTGGCTGAGCATAACCCAGTGCGAATCTGCTTTGGCATACGTCTTTGATCCGTCCGGTGATGTAAGCGTGAAATTCCGAAGCGCAAGGAAACGTTTTGCGTAGTATCCCCATGTGCTTACGACCACCTCTTCGCCGAGCCTTGGCCATTCATCTATGATCACCTGCCACGATGATATTACCCACGACTGTTTTATTTCATCCTGATATTCCAGTGTTACACCGGTATCTTCTCCGTGAAGATTCCCGCAATCCTGGAACATTTCAATAAGTCCGGCAAGTGTAAGTTTCCGGTCAAGGCCGATCTGATGAAACTTGACCCGCGTGTTCATTTCATATATCATCTGTAATTCCTTCTTAAAAACATCTGTCTGTTTAGTTTACCATACGCCGCCGCAAAATGAAATAATAACAGCATAATGAACGCCTCTTCCTTATACAGACAGAACATGTCCGCCTGACACGTTTATTTATCCCAAAAAAATTTCAATGCTCCAGTTGGGCAATTAAGCGTACAGGATGGTTCCAATCCAACTTTGATACGCTCTGTACACCCATCGCATTTCTTCATCTTCGGAAATCCGTCTTTGTCTCTTCTGAAAGTAATTACATTAAACCTGCAGGCTTTCATGCACTTGGCGCACCCTGTACAGGACGTATCATCATAAATTACAAGACCGGTCTTTTCATCTCTTGAGATGCATTTCCAAGGGCAGGCTTCAATGCATCTGGCATCGCTGCAATGTCTGCAGGATTCCGAAACACATGTCGTTCCGTCCGGGGTTTCTTTTTTATACACTGTTCGAAGCGGCCTTTCACCGGATTTCAGATCTGTGTCGTTCTGATCCATGCAGGCGATGGCACATGCCCCGCAGGCAGTGCATTTTTCCTGGTCAAATCTAAATCCTGCCATTACTGCACCTCCTTTGTTACCGCACATCTGGTGCTCCTGAAACCGGGATATCCTGAATAAGGATCATTATGACCATAAGGAATTATCGAATTCACATCGGCTTCCCTGTAACCCTGATACATAAAGACAGTTCCCTTTGGCACTGACGCAGTTAGATTGGCCCTCACAGAAATACTGCCCTCAGACGTGCTTATCCTGATCTTGCTGCCCGCAACTATCCCAAGTCTCTTAGCATCTTCGAAGCTTATGTCAGCCATTGGTTCCGGCCTTAGTGACCTAAGCCACGGAACATCATGAAGTCTTGAATGCAGCGCATTGGGAAGTCTTCCTCCGGTATTCAGGATCATATCAAATTCGCTTACATCCGCATCATCAAGTCCGTCATAATAAACCGGAAGAGGATCCAGTCCTTTATGCTTCTCTATGACGGTCGACCAGAGTTCGAATTTCCCGGTCGGAGTCAGAAATCTGTTTTCTCCTGTATGAGTTATTTTTACACCCCCGATCTTATGGACATGCTGGCGATCATTTTTCAGCTCATCAAGATCCAGGGAAACATTTCTGAAAACATAGCTGTAGCAGGCATCGGGTCCTTGCTTTAAGAGGTCATCGTCAACATCCAGCCGCCTTGCCAGCTCGCAGATTATCTCATGATCAGGCCGCGATTCTCCGAGCGCCGGAATTACAGGCTCAGTATATTGCGCATTACCCCCCGGAAACAGGCGCAGTTCGCTGCGCTCATATGATGTGCAGCATGGGAGGACGATATCTGCATATTTGGCTGTATCAGTCAGGAAAAGATCAACATCCACAAAGAACTCAAGATTCTTCAGTGCTTCCTCCATTTTCCGGTCCGCACCGAACATCCGCATGTTCATTCCATGGGCATACACAGCCTTTACAGGATATGGTGTCTCTTCAAGTATCTGTCTTGACAGATCGCATGCCTGGGCTTCGCCTACCACCTCAGCCCAGAGCGGGTATTTAACGGCACCTACAGGCTGCGGCTGATCCTTCGGGTATTTTTCCTTTTCAAACTCTTCAACAAATGTCCCGAATCCGGCTCTTACGTGTGAGAATGTATCCGGATTTGGCGTCATACCGCCCGGTACGTCAAATGAACCTGTAAGAGCAAGCAATGCATGGACCGCCCTGTGGTTCTGCATACCATTTTTGTGATGCACGAGAACGCTGGCAGACTGATTTATGGACAGAGGCCTGTTCTCTCCTATTATCTTAGCGGCTTCTTTTATCTTTTCTGCCGGGACGCCGGTGATCTCCTCAGCTTTTTCCGGTGTAAACTGCATTACGTATTCTTTATATTGTTCGTAACCGTAAACATGATCTCTTATATAATCATGATCGACCAGATCGTTTACGATCAGCTCTCTCGCTATCGCATGAGCCAGCGCTCCATCCGTGCCGGGCCTGATCCTCAGATGCAGATCTCCCTCAAGCTTTAAGGCCGGAGTAATTCTCGGATCGACTATTATAACCCTGGCCTTGCCCTTTCTACCTCCTTGCGGGGCCGGTCCCATGTTTCTCGAATGATATGGCGCATATCCCCATCCGAGGAAGGTGCCCGAATTCTTCCTGTCAGGATTCAGGGCATCGTATCCCGTACTAAGCCTGTGTGACATGGCAGTCGCGTAATAACAGGTCGATGACTCCGACCCGTAATTTACCGATCCGAATGAATACGCCAGCCTTTGAAGAAAAGGCCTGTACCATTTGCTGTATCCTGAAAAGAACATAACGGAAGAGGCTCCGTATTCTTTTTTGATACCGTTCAGACGGCCAACGATCTCCGCAAAAGCTTCTTCCCAGGTGATCTGTTCAAATTTTCCTTCGCCTTTTTCACCAACACGCCGAAGAGGCGTCAGTATTCTGTCTTCTCTGTATATATACTGTCTCGCCGCAAGTCCTTTTGTGCACAGAACTCCGCCTCCCGAAGGGTGTCCTTTTATGCCCTCGACTTTTATTATCCTGTCATCCTTTACATAGCATGCCGTACCGCAGCCCGGCATCGGAGAACAGATGTCGCAGAAACTGTTTTTAATATATATTCCGGTATCTTCTCCGGGGATCTTTGCCTTTATTTTTCTTTCAGTCTCATTCATTTCTTTATCATCCTGCTATTTACCCCGGAGGTCATTGCTCCGGGGTAAAAGATTATTATTATTCAGTTTAAGTGTTCCTGAAAGTTCTTCTCAGCCTTTATGACCTTCAATACAGATAGTTCTTATTTACGTATCCGTAGCTGTTCAGACCAGGAGCATATACATACCAGTATGTATTGCTGTTTGTCTCCATCGCGATAACTGATTCGCCGGTATAAAGCTTACCGATCTCATTGCTGGTATCATAAGCCTGAGCATTGCGAAGAGCCAGATATCCTTTTTCCACTTTGACGGTATACTTCGTTCCGGCCGGTGCGCTTGCTGCAACAAGGTAATCTTTGTTTACATAGCCATAGGTCTTCAGATCCGGTGAATATACATACCAGTATTTATCATTTGTGCTGTCCATAGCTATGACCGAATAGCCTGTATAAAGTTTGCCTATCTCATTTGCATCGTCGTATGCCTTCTCCGTGCGCAGAGCAAGATATCCTTTCTCCACCTTAACGCCGAAAGGTTTTCCCGGCAGGTAAGCTGTTGTGCCGGTCTTTATAAGATAATCCTTATTCACAAACCCGAACATATCGATTCCGGGCGCATATATATACCAGTATTTGCTGTCGCTTACTTCCGTTACGATTACCGTTTCGCCGGTGTAAAGCTTTCCGATCTCATTTCCGGTGTCATAAGTCCTTTCTGTGCGCACGGCAAGATATCCGGTATCCACCTTGACACTGTAGACCTCTCCCGACGGATATGCGGGATTTGCGATCTTTATAAGATAGTTGCAGTTTACATATCCATTTGCATTATGCTTCGGAGAATATACAAACCAGTACTTGTCGTTGCTGTACTGGAGGACCTTAACTGTATCACCGGTATAAAGCTCTCCGATCTCATTTGCGGTATCATACGCTGCACCTGTTCGAAGAGCAAGATATCCCTTGGCGACACTCACTATATAAGTATCTCCCTCAGGCTCTGCCGCGCTGACTCCGCGCGTTGAAACAGGCAAGGCCAGAACAGCCACCAGGGTCATCATAAAAATCAATGTCCACGCCGCTATGCGGAAGCTGGTTTTTCTCTGTCTTTTTGCATTTACATTAGCATGTGATGTTTTACTATTGGTCATATGTTTTTACCTCCTTTACAGGTTCGAAAATACATTATGTTCCATTGTTATTTTGACTTTTCTATACACTATGATTTTACCAATTGACGGTTGATACGTCAATTTTTTCCTTTATCCGATGATATCGTTAAAGTATATTTTCCCAGTCTTGCATTTTATCTATGATATTGGTAAGATACTGGCTTATGAAACGTTTTATAGGTGATAAAGAATTTTATAAACATGTATTTATGCTTGTTATCCCGATTATGATACAGCAGGGAATAACAAGTGTTGTAAACCTGCTCGACAATATCATGGTCGGCGTGCTTGGCCAGGAGGCAATTAGCTCTGTCTCGATCTCCAACCAGATCATCACTATCAGCCAGCTCGCGGTATTCGGCGGTTTGAGCGCTATCTCCATTTACAGTGCCCAGTTCTACGGAGGCTGCGATTATGAGGGAATGCGCTACGCCTTCCGCTCCAAGATCGTTCTTGGCGCAATTATCGCAGCTGCGACCATCGTAATACTGTTGAATTTTGGGAGTACATTCACCGGGCTGTTCCTTAAAGGTGATGCTAACGGCGGCGACATAACTCTCACTCTTTCATATGCAGAAAGCTATATAAAAGTGATCCTGGTCGGGCTTGTGCCATTTACGTTAAGCCAGGCATATGCGGGGACTCTGCGCGAGACCGGTCAGACATTTATCCCGATGGTCGCCTCGGTTGCCGCGATCCTTACAAATCTCTGCTTCAACTGGCTCCTGATCTACGGTCACCTGGGCTTCCCGAAATGGGGCGTATTCGGCGCGGCTGTCGCTACCTCCCTTTCAAGATATCTGGAGTTCGCGATCCTCGTTATCTACACGCACGCCCATAGCCGGAAATATGCGTTTATTCAGGGAGCATTCCGCTCCTTATATGTGCCTTCAGCCCTCATTAAAAAAATGTTCATCACCGGCGTTCCGCTTTTCATGAACGAATTTTTATGGTCATTCGGAATGACAACAATAAGCCAGAGTTATTCCGTAAAAGGCTTTGATGTAGTCTCGGCTACAACGATCGCAGCCACCACATGGAATATTTTCATGGTATTCATGGTAGCCATGGGATCGGCCGTCCAGATCATAGTCGGCCAGCAGCTCGGTATGGGTGAGATAGAAAAAGCCAAGGATACAGATGCAAAACTGCTTGTTCTCAACCTGCTTTTAAACGCTACTGTCGGCGTGCTGCTTATAATAGTTTCCCCGTATGTGCCTCTGCTGTTTAATGTCAGCGGCGAGATCAGGGAAATGGCCCGGCTCATGCTTATAATCAACGGAGCAGTGCTGCCGATAGAAGCAACAGTGCATTCGATTTATTTCACCATAAGATCCGGCGGAAAGACTTTTATAACCTTCCTTTTCGACAGTGTTTATACCTGGATCGTACCATTGCCGCTGGCATTTTTCCTCTGCCGCTTCACGTCCATGGGCATAGTGCCAATCTACGGCATAGTGCAGTTCAGCGCTACGATCAAAATGATCATCGGTCTTTTCATGCTGAAGAGAGGCACATGGGCAGAAAAGATCATCTGACGTTCCGCTGCCATACTTTCCATTTAAACAATTATCCCGGCCCTGTTACTTTGGGCCGGGATTTCTGTAAATAACAACTCTTTTATATTATTATCCGCTCAGGACTCACTGAAATCCGTATCTAGCGCGATCTGCAATTCATAACCCGGAACTTTTTCAGTCACTGCCTGGAAGATCTTTTCATAAACTGCCTTGCGGTCCCTGGCGTCAAAGCTGATCACCACATCAAATCTGAGAGTCTTTTTTTCTTCATTTATGTAGAAGCCGTGTATCTGGAGGACATGCTCCTGTGCGGATATGATCTCTTTTATCTCCCGCTCCAGACGTGCCGCTTCATCATTTTTCGTATTGTATGAATAAACTCCTATTGCTGTCAGGATGACATTGCACTCACGGTATACCTGCACCGTTATAGACCGTATAAGCTCATCCAGATCTGAAGCTGAATATGTATCCGGCACCTCTATATGGACAGATCCGTTAAATGCATCCGGCCCATAATTGTTAAGAACAAGATCGTATGCGCCGCGCACATCCGGGAATGAAAGAACTATGCTTTTGATCTTTTCCGCAAGCTCGGCATCGGCTCTTTCGCCAAGCAGCTTGGATAAAGTCTCCCTAAGCATATCGATTCCGGATTTAATAATGACCACTGAAATGACCGCACCAAGATAAGCCTCGAGCGAAACGCCGCTTGCTATGAATATCAACGCAGCTACTAAAGTCGAAGCAGAAATTATAGAATCCAGGGTCGCGTCCTGGCCGGAATTTATAAGTGAATCCGAATTTACCTTCTCCCCGACACTCTTTACATATCTTCCGAGAACTATCTTTACTATGACTGCCGCCGCAACGATAACGAGGCTCACCACACTGTAATCCGGGACCTCAGGAGAAATGATCTTTTTAACTGACTCGGTAAGCGAGGTTATGCCCGCATACAGCACGATTACCGCTATTATCATAGCGCTGAGATACTCTATCCGCCCATACCCGAAAGGATGTTTCCGGTCAGGCTGTCTGCCTGCAAGTTTGGTACCGATGATCGTTATCAGTGATGAAGCGGCATCAGAAATATTATTTACCGCATCCAGAACGATAGCAATCGATCCTGACAGCGTACCTATTACAGCTTTAAAAGCTGCGAGGAACACATTTGCAAGAATACCGATTATGCTCGTTCTGATTATTATTTTATCACGGCTTAAAGCTTGCGCGGTGATCTCTTCGACGCCGCCATTTCCCGGTTTACCGCCGCAAATTTCCTGAATCTTTTCTTTTATCATCTCTTATACCTCTGCTGATCTTGCCCGTTTTCTTTTATGCTGCAGCCGGGCTTTTTTTATTTCAGTCTTATCACGGTCAGAACTCAACCATACATCCTGTACAACATGCAGGCGATCTGGTATTTCAGTCTGTCGTCAGGATTCTCCAGATCACAGTGCAGGAGTTTTTTTATATTTCCCATCTGATATATAACGGTGTTTCTGTGAATGAACAGATGTTCGGATACGGTCTTAACGCTGCCCTGGCAACGGATATATTCCTCCAGAATGTTCAGATAGTCTGTATCATGCTTATCGTCATATTCTATAAGCGGACTCAGAAGTCTTCGCCCCATATCATCTATAAGCAAACGGTCATTTACAAGACTTAAGATCCGGTCGTTTCCCATGTCGTCAAACCAGACCAGTTTCTTTTTTTCCGCAAGCGCTTTTCCTGCCGCAGCTTTTGCTCTGCCATAGGCCAGATGTATATTTTCTATTCCCTTTATCGGGCTCCCGGCGCCAACGCAGATCTGAAGATCAGGAAAACGCAGTCTGAAGCGCTCAAGGAAGCGGTCTATAACATCATGCATATACCTCGCCGGAATCGCATTCGTGACAAGGACGAAACGGCCGTCATAGTAAAAAAAGCTGGCGTTGTGACTGATGCTTTCCAGATATATCTGGACCTGGAAATCTATCCTTCTCCTCTCAACGGTATCCATACTGTCAAGATCCCCTGTATCAAGGAGGAATATCTGAAAATCCCCGTCAACGTCAAAATAAGGCAGCAGCTCTTTTCTGCTCTTCTCCGCCTCATCAGGCTGCTCCATGGCGCGTATCAAAGACTGAACGATCTGGTCGTCCGTCATACCCTGCAGAAGCATTCGCAGATTCAGGTCTTTTATCATGTCAAAAAGCTGGACATCCCAGGGAACGGTTATCAGCGGAAAATCGCTCCTGTCACAGCGTTCCAGCAGTTCATCGGAAAGCTCGTTGATATATCTTCCCGTATTGATGATCAGCCCGGACGCCCCAAGGACAGTCAGCCTTTCTACCAGCTCCATGAGCTGCTCTTCCTGCTGAAATCCCAGGCCAGTGGTCACGGCGAGATCCTTTCCCTTGAAATTCTGCAGGACAGTCATATCTTCTATCATAAGGATCCAGCTTATTGAATTGGACCACCCGTTTGAGCCTGCCCTCAGCTTCATACGGTATTTGTCACCGGTCTGCGTCAGCATGTCCTCTATCGTAAAACCCATGCCCTTATTCTCCTGTTCTTGTGCTGCAAGTACATAATTTTTAAATAAATTTATACTGCAAATGTGTTGTTTTAGTTCACAGATAAGTTATTATATAGCCATAAAGTACAAATCAACATTAACAGGAGGGGATCGTAATGTCAACAATTCCAACAGCAGTTTTTCCATATATACAGAGATACGAGCCCGAACCGGATTGGGCCAGAGCAGAAAGACTTGATTACTGCGATGCAGTCGATGCAATTAAGAGCCGCAAAACTGAAAACTCTATCTGGGCTTTACTGAGCAAAGCTTTCAGAAAATAATTAAATGCATTATGCATTTATAAAAATACCGCCACAGGGTACCGCTTTCTTGCCCCCCAAGTAAGCAGTGCCCTGTTTTTTTTCATTCTCTGGATCTTGTATTAATCCGGATTGACATGGACCATAACATGTTTTATCTCCGGGAAGGTACGTTCCAGCTCAGCGTGTACCTTCTCAGCTATATTGTGTCCTTTTTCCAGGGTATAATACTTATGCACGGAGATCTCCGTATCCACATATATTTTATTTCCGAACTGCCTTGTCTGCAGGACATCGATGTGCATGACACCTTCCTGCGACAGGATACAGTCACGGATCTTCTTTATCGTTTCTTCATCACATGCTTTGTCCACCATCTGGTCAACAGCCTCACAAAAAATATCAAAAGCTGCTTTAATTATCATAACACAGATAACGATGCTTGCTATCGGTTCCAGCACGGCAACTCCAAGCATGGCGCCACCGATACCTATTAGCGCACCGACAGATGACAATGCATCGCTCAGATGATGCCAGGCTTCCGCCTTAAGCGCGGTAGAACGTATTGCACTCGCATGATATCGTGTATAAAAGAACATCAGGCCCTTTGCCACAATTGATACAATGGCTGCGATAAGCGCCAGCACTCCCGGAGTCTCGCTTTCCAGATACGTTCCGGAAGCAATACTGTTAACAGCGGAATAACCGATATTTCCTCCGACTACAAAAAGAATGGCTGCAAGGATTACGGCCGCAACACATTCAAAGCGCTCATGACCGTAGGGATGTGACCTGTCCGCATTTTTCTGCGAGATCTTCACTCCTATGATCACGATCAGACTGCTGACGACATCTGAAGCGGAATGGACAGCATCACTGACCATAGCAGTAGAATGCGCGGCGAACCCGGCAAAAAATTTAAAAACTGTAAGAATAATATTCCCTATTATGCTCACCAGGGAAACCCTTACCGCCACTTCCTGTTCCGCTCTCTTTTTGATCTGTCTTTTATCTTTCATGGCATATCCTTTCCAAGGGCGAAAAAAACACCCATGCAACATTCTCTATGTAATGTCCCGTGGGTGTTCCACTGCCGCTGCTGCGGCCCGGCTCCAAGCAGAAATACTTTGGCCTGTTCGGTTTTATGGCGCTCATTATACCGTACGATAAGCATTTGTGTCAACTGAATAGTCTTCAGTTATACAAAGTGACTGATATAAATGCTAAACTCTTACTCTGCATATTCCCTTAAACAAACACTATTCTCCCCTGCCCGTATGGATCGGCGTATTCTTCGGATATCTCTCCGCCAAGGGTATCCACGATATAATCAATGAGTACCTGATTGTCGATCTTGACTTCTTTCTGAAGGACCTTTGCATCCTTGAACATGGTATATCCGTCTGCGATCTGCAGCAGCATGTAATCATGGCCGGCCAATGTATAGGTCTTTTCAGGATCAAGCGGTTCCCCGCCTACGAGTACATTTCTGACTCTGCGTTCACCCTCTATTGACGCAAGCATGTTCTCTTCGTCGGCTATACATGGACTATCGATCGAAGCATCGACCTCAAAGGTCAGTCCTGAGACCTGCAGGAAGCTTCCGTTCTCATCTGGAACCAGCCGGACTCCCCACTCCAGCGCATCGAGGATATCCTGTCCTGTGACCTCAATGACACAGAGCGTATTTCCAAAAGGATGCACCTTGATGATATCGTTATATGTTATATTACCTTTTTTAATATTATCCCGCACCCGCCTATACAGCTCCCGCTGAGGCAAAGATCGTAATGCTGATCAGCATTGCAATTATGAGGAATATGTTAAGTTGTTTTTTACGATGCTTCAATTATTAATTCCCCCAATGTTCAACATCTGTCAGAAGGTATCCATTCCTTTTTTACTTATATGCCGGG
>CADBMM010000112.1 GCA_902795795.1 uncultured Lachnospiraceae bacterium
ATCATTTACTTTAGGTTTTGTTCAAAAGAACTCTTATTAAAAGGATATCTTTCGAGGATGTGTTTTACTGTTTAATTATCAAGGTTCTTTCGTGTCGCTCACGCGACAGCTTGTTTAATTTACCACAGCCTTTATGATATGTCAACACCTTTTTTGAAAAAATTTTAATTTTTTTTAAAAATGTTTTTTTCGGGCTTTTTAAGGTGTTTTGCGCCGCATCTCAGGCCAGGCTTATAAGCCTGAATCCTTCTTCTGTAATAAGCGCAAAACGATTGTTTCCAACAGGTACGATATCTCTGATAAGTTCATCCGCCGCACCTTCGAACTTCTTCGATCCGTTATCGGAGAATACAGTTATCTGATTTCTGTTATAAAAAACGATGTCGCTTCCGGCAGCATATATAGATGTATATGCAAGCACTATGTTTTTATCGAACTGAAGCTTTCCATCGGAATTGTACATACGCAGCCTTATCTCTCCGTTATCGGAGACCACAAGTCCAAATGTACTTCCGTTTACGATCGTGCTTATTACCAGTCCGCTTTCCCTTATGATCGTTTTTTCTTTAGGGTTTTCAAGTCCTTTGTAGATGATCGCGCCGTTGTCGGTCAGTCCAAGACATATATCCGATGAAAGATACTCGACCTGCGGTATCAGCAGTCCGGTATAAGAAAAAGAAGCATACATATTATCCCTCTTCTCTTTTCCTTCTTCACCGAAATTATAAAATCTCATTCTTGTCGTCATCTGGCTGTCTTCATAACACATGTATGAAACAGCCAGCATTTTTCCGTTCGGTGAAAGCGCAAGGTCAAAGGGATATCCTGTATCATCCATCGTTGTCTTAATGGATGATATCCTGCTTCCTGACGGATCATAATACTCGATCCAGGCATCTGTACCGTCATCGAGTATGACAGCCGAACCGCCTTTTTCAGAAACAGCTGCCTTTACTACCGGCATGGATGTCTTGATCGTCGAAACCAGTCCCTGGGCATTGCAGACTACTACGGTGTTCCCGTCCAGATCATAGATCGCAGCCGAACTGCCCGAAAACACAGCTTTGGGCTGGGTCATACTGTAGGCGATCGTCCAGAAAGAATTATTATTATCATCAATATAAGATGCTGTATCGGAGGCTACTTTGAGGACATCTCCGTTAAAAGCATAATATTCGTAGGCAAGGATATTTTCCTCGTTGTCGGTGTATTTCACCTGATAGGTCTTATAATTCCACCTGGAAAGAACGATAAAAAACACAAAGGCAATACTAAGCGCCACAGCCCCGAATAATATGAGCTTTGGTTTCATTCCTGCCGCTTTTTTATCATCATCAAAAAAACTTGCCATTCCCGGATCTGTTTACATCCATTCTAAAATATTCTTAGCTATACCTTTGCCATCGAGCCCGAACTTTTCCAGTAAAGCCGCAGCGGGGCCTGATTCTCCGTATCTGTCCTGCATGCCTATCTTATGTACGGGTACAGGACAATTCTCACAGATAACATCAGATACTGCGCTTCCAAGGCCGCCTATGACAGAGTGTTCCTCAACAGTAACGATCCTGCCTGTATCTTTGGCCGCGTTGATCACGATCTCCTTATCCAGAGGCTTAATAGTATGAATATTAATTACCGCTGCGTCTATACCGTTTTCTTTAAGAATATCCGCGGCAATAAGGCTTTGCGAAACCTCTAGTCCTGTAGCGATAATGGTAAGATCCTTGCCTTCCCTGAGCTTTATGCCCTTTCCAAGCTCAAATCTGTAATCATCGTTCGTATTGATCACCGGAACCGCAAAACGTCCGAGACGCATATAAGCCGGCCCTTTATAATCATACAAGGCCCTGGTAGCTGCTTTGGCTTCTATATCATCAGATGGATTCACTACCAGCATACCCGGGATCGTCCGCATCAGAGCGATATCTTCGTTGCATTGATGTGTTGCTCCGTCTTCGCCCACAGTTATTCCCGCATGAGATGCACATATCTTGACATTAAGATGCGGATATCCTATGGAATTCCTTATCTGTTCAAATGCTCTTCCCGATGCAAACATGGCAAATGTGCTTGCAAACGGAGACATACCTGCAGTGGCGAGTCCGGCTGCAATACCCATCATATTTGCTTCGGCAATACCACAGTCTATATGACGTTCCGGAAACTCTTTTTTAAATACAGCAGTTTTCGTAGCTTCAGCCAGGTCCGCATCAAGAACGATAATGTCATCATGTTCTCTTCCCAGCTCGGTTATAGTCTTTCCGTAACTTTCCCTAGTAGCGATCTTGATCTCGTCTGCCATTTCAGTCCACCGCCCTTTCCAGTTCTGCCATAGCCTGTGCATACTGTTCATCGTTTGGAGCCTTACCGTGCCATCCGGCCTGGTCTTCCATAAAGGAGACTCCTTTACCTTTTACCGTCTTACAGATAATGGCCGTTGGCTTACCTTTTAACTTTCTGGCTTCTTCAAACGCTGATCTTAACTGATCGAAATCGTTTCCGTCCTTAACTTCGATGGTATAGAAGCCAAAAGCGTCAAATTTAGCTGCGATAGGATAAGGAGAACATACATCTCCGATCCTTCCGTCTATCTGAAGGTCATTATTATCAACTATAGCTACAAGATTATCCAGCTTGCGCGCTCCGGCAAACATTGCTGCTTCCCAGACCTGCCCCTCCTGGATCTCACCGTCGCCTAAGAGGCAATAAGTCCTGTAGGATCTGTTCTGGAATATTGCTGCCATTGCCATTCCACAGGCTGCCGATAAGCCCTGGCCAAGCGACCCGCTTGACATATCGACTCCCGGAGTATCCTGCATGGCCGGATGTCCCTGAAGGAAAGACCCTATATGCCTGAGTGTAACAAGCGCTTCTTTCGGAAAATATCCTTTCTCCGCAAGAACTCCGTACAGTCCGGGGGCTGTGTGTCCTTTTGAGAGTACGAACCTGTCTCTGTCCGGATCTTCAGGATTCGCAGGATCGATATTCATTTCTTCAAAATAGAGATAAGTGAATATCTCTGCCGCTGAAAGCGATCCTCCCGGATGTCCTGATTTCGCGGCATGAGTTTCGGTAAGTATGTCTTTTCTTACCTCGTTTGCAATTTTCTGCAGTTCTTTAGTTGTCATATGTTGTCTCCGATCATTCGGCATCACATGCGGTGATTGCCGTAGTTTTATAATTCTGTTCTTCCGTCAAGAGCTCGAAGAAGCGTTACCTCGTCAATATATTCAAGATCGCCTCCCACAGGTACTCCGCTCGCAATACGTGTTACTTTTATCCCTGTAGGCTTGATAAGCTTGCTGATATACATTGCCGTAGTCTCGCCTTCCAGACTTGAATTCGTAGCAATTATCACTTCGCTCACGTCGCCTTCAAGTCTTCTGATCAGCTCTTTAAGTCTTATATCTTCCGGACCGATGCCCAGCAAAGGCGAGATTGCCCCCTGAAGGACATGATAAACGCCCTTATATCTTCCCGTTTTTTCATACGCGGCAAGGTCACGGGAGTTTTCCACGACCATAATGACCGATCTGTCCCTCTCCTCATCCCTGCATATCGGACAGATATCATCATCGGTAAGTGTGTGACAGACAGAGCATTCACGGACATTTTCCTTTGCTTCACGAATTGCATCGGACAATGCCTTCGCTTTTTCTGCTGGCATGTTGATAATATGAAAAGCAAGTCTCTGAGCCGTCTTTGATCCTACTCCCGGCAAGGCTGAAAGCTGATCAATAAGTTCTTTGATATGACCGCTGAAGTGATCCATCAGAACGTAAGGCCTCCCAGACCTCCGCCGAATCCGCCTAATCCGCCTGTAAATTTAGCCATCGATTCCGCGTGTGCGTCATCGACTTTTTTCATTGCCTCATTAACAGCTGCGACAATAAGATCCTGAAGCATTTCGATATCGTCGGGATCCACTACTTCTTCTTTAAGTACAATGCTTTTAAGTTCGCGTTTGCCGGTAACCGTAACTTCAACAACTCCGCCGCCGGCTGTTGCCGTAAATTCGCTCTCCTCAAGAGCCTGCTGTCCTTCCTGCATCTGACGCTGCATGCGCTGCGCCTGCTTCATCAGGTTGTTCATGTTCATCCCGCCCATTTGTCCGGGAAATCCGCCTTTTTTGGACATGTTTTCCTCCGTTCAGTCTTCTATTTCTATTGGTATTGTTATTTCTTCTTCAAGCCTTTTTATATCCGGTATACGCTCGAGCTTTGATGAAATATCGGAATTCTCGGCGCTTACGAATACGGTGTCCACGATTCCGCCGGCCGCTTCGCTGATCGCATCGGTAATAAGATGCAGATCCGCCGACTGTTTAAGTGTATCCCTTACGGTATTACTTCTTACTCTGATGTAAAGTACATTCTCTCCGTTTTCGGCGTTATATACCGGTTCAGAGCCGTTCAGCATATTTCTGAACATAGCCGGCAGACCCGATACTATACTATGCCATTTATCCCTGATTTTTACAAGCTCTCCGGGAGGTGCTTTTTTAATAATTTTTCTGGCAGGTATCTGCTCTTCTTCGTCATTTTTTGGCAGCGCCATATGATCACGCGGTGAAGGCGGGGCATATTTAATATTCTCGATCGCCTTCTCCAGCTCTGCGATCCTTTGCTCAAGCGCTGTTACATCCACATCCATCTGCGGTCTGCACAGCCTGATAAGTGCCATCTCGACTTCGACCCTTTTGCTCGTTGAATTCCTGAGCTTTCCTGAAAGTTCAGAAAATATCCTTATGTAACGCATAAGGACCGGATCCTCGATACGGCTTCCCTGTTCTTTTATCCTTTCTGCTTCTTCAGATGAAACATCCAGTATGTCTTCAAGACCATCTGCATTTTTGGCGAGCAGCAGGTTTCTAAGATACCACGTGAAATCAGATGTAAAAGATGACATGTCTTTTCCGCCTGCAGCGTAATCATCCAGTCTTCTGATCACTGCGGTAATATTCCCGGTCCTGATGGCATCCAGCATTTCGTAAAAGCCTTCGGAATCTACAGTTCCAAGTATATCCAGGACCTTGTCATATGTCAGCGTTTCATCGCCAAGACCTGATACGCACCTTTCCAGTAGGCTCAGGGCATCTCTTAGAGATCCGTCAGCGAGACGGCTTATATATCTTACACTTCTTTCTTCTGCACTGATACCTTCATGTCTGAGCAGTTCGTCAATGCGCGCCTGTATTTCGTCTGTACTGATCCTCTTGAAATCGTAACGCTGGCACCTGGATACTATAGTCACAGGCAGTTTTGCTGCCTCTGTTGTGGCAAGAATGAATATTACGTATTCGGGAGGTTCCTCAAGTGTTTTCAGCAAAGCGTTGAACGCTCCAGTCGAAAGCATATGCGCCTCATCGATAATATAGACCTTGTATCTTCCTTCAGTCGGTCTGTACGTGACCTCTTCCCTTATATTACGGACATCATCTACGGAATTATTGGATGCCGCATCGATCTCAATGATATTTGAGGAAGCTCCGGATGCTGCCGCCAGGCATGATGCGCACTTACCGCAGGGGTCAGCGTTCTCATTATTCTCGCAGTTGACTGCTTTCGCAAAAAGCTTTGCGACGGAAGTCTTTCCTGTGCCTCTTGTTCCGCAGAAAAGATAGGCATGACCTATACGCCCTGTCTTGATCTGATTCTGTAAAGTTGTTACAATGCTGTCCTGTCCCTTGACCTCTTCAAAGGTCTGCGGGCGGAATTTTCTGTATAATGCAGTGTATCCCATAATGACCTGCTTTTATTGACTTTTAATTTTAAATTCGTTATACTCAAGGACATCCGTGCAGCCGGGGAGCCAGCGGTGCCCTGTACCTGCAATCCGCTATAGCAGGGGTGATGCCGGACCGAGGGCTTTTCAGTGTGAAGCTGCCTTCGGTAAGTGGCGCTGACGTCCGGGTCTTGCGCAACAGAAATTCACGAACCGTGTCAGGGCAGGAATGCAGCAGCACTAAGTGAAACCTTCTGTGTGACGCGAGGGTGCCTGG